>JAHFGO010000035.1 GCA_023247385.1 Candidatus Omnitrophota bacterium
GCGAGGCGCAGAGAATAAAACTTGCAACAGAGCTTTCCAAGACATCTACCGGGAAGACCTTCTATATGTTAGATGAGCCGACTACAGGATTGCACTTCGCCGACGTGGATAAGCTTTTGAATGTTTTGCAGGCCCTGGTCAATCAGGGAAACACCGTCTTGGTCATCGAACACAATTTAGACGTGATAAAGACTTCAGATTATATAATCGATCTTGGGCCAGAGGGCGGCAATGATGGCGGCCAGATAGTAACAAGTGGTGCGCCGGAAGAGGTGGCTAGAAATAAGAACTCATACACAGGCCAGTACCTTAAGAGGGTGTTATGATAAGCTCAAAGCTCAAGGCTCAAAACTCAAAGCTAAAACTCAAAACTCAAAACTTAATCTTTGTCGCCTTGTTTATTTTAGCGGCTACTTCCATCTGTTTTGGAGAGAGCTACGAGGAGTCCGATCTCATATTTGCAAAAAAGGCTTTTAACGACGGATTTTATGACCTAGCACAATCAAGGCTCGAGGCTTTTTTAAGAAATTACCCACACACACTTCACATCTATGAGGCGCATACGCTCCTTGCCAGATGCTACTATCACCTGAATAACGCCTCGAGGGCCATCTATGAGTTCGAAATCGTTTTAAACGATCCCGGCGGCAGCAAATTCCAAGACGAGGCTTTATATTGGAGTGGAGAGATATATCTTAAGAGCGGCGATTTCAAAAAGGCTATGGAGTATTACCAGAAGATAATAGATGGATTTCCTTCTTCTAAAATTTTAAGTTACGCCATCTACTCCAAAGGCTGGGCTTATTATAAACTTGGACTTCTGGAAGACGCAGTCAAAGCTTTTAGCCAAATAGTCTCTGAATATCCATACGAAAAAGTGGCTATGGAATCACAATTTAGAATCGGCGAGTGCGAGTATCTTCTCGGCAGATATGTAGAGTGCGAAGAGGAGCTGAATAAATTCATTGAGAGATTTCCTGTATCAGAAAAAACAGCCGAAGCGTATTATCTTAGCGGTGAGGCCAAATTTTATCAGGCCAAGTACAAAGATTCGATCGCCTATTTTGAAAGGGCTCTGAACATATCACCGGATGCAAAATGGTCATCGTTTGCAATATACCGGATGGCAAGAGGATCTTTCAAGCTTGGCTCTTATGAGGACAGCGTAAAAGAATTCAAACGATGCATAGATATTGCGAATAACGATTTTTTAATTAGCGCTTCGCTATTGGGGTTAGTCCAGAATTATGAGAGGCTGGGAGCCATTAAAGAGGCGAAAGAGCGATGCGACGAAGTAATAGCGAGATATCCGGAAAGCGACGCGGCCCAAGAGGCATATTATCGAAAGGTCAAGCTTTTGTATAACCAGGCAAAATATAAAGAAGCTGAAGACCTCTGTAAAGAAACGTTAAAAAAATTTTCAAAGTCTGAGTATATCGACGAACTGCATTACGAACTCGGTTGGATATATGTGATGCAGGAAAGATACGATGATGCTATAGAACAGTTTGTGTGGGTTGAAAATGAGTCGAAAGATATAAATTTAAGTTCAAGTGCTATATGTAAAATCGGCGATATCTATCTCGATAGAAGCCAATACAATAAAGCAATCGAAAGTTATGATATCGTTCTCTCTAAATATCCAGACAGTCTCTCAGCTGATTACGCGCAGTATCAAATGGGAAACGTGCTTTTATTGACCGGCAAATATGACCAAGCGATCCTGTCATATCAGAGCCTCCTTGTCAATTTCCCAAATACGAGTTTGCGCCAAAAGGTTATATTTCAACTCGGGAGCGCTCATTTCAAAAGGGGCGATTTCGAACATGCCTTATTCGAGTTTAGAGACCTATTGAAGCAGTTTCCGAATAGTGAGGCGGCATCACAAGCAAAGCTATACCTGGCGAATTCATTATATAACATGGGCAGGTATAACGATGCGCTATCGATATTTAAAATGCTAGAGAAGGAGACGTCCGATGCATCTTTAAAGATGATGGCAAAATATCAGATAGGATGGTGCTATTATAATATGCATAAGGAGCCGGAGGCCCTGGCAGAGTTTGATAAATTTTTAAAGAATTATCCTAAAGTTGATATGGCAGCCGATGTGAGGTTTTGGTTCGGCGAGCACTACCGTTCGAAGGCAAAATATGATAAAGCAAAGGAATATTTCACATCAATTTTACAGGATTTTCCTTCGAGCGACATAATCGACGAGACTCTATATAACCTCGCACTTACACTGCAAGAGGAGGGCAAGGCAGACGAAGCATTGGCGTACTTTGAGGAAGTCGCGTCTAAATTTCCAAATTCCAATTTAGCGAAAATGGGATATAGGAAGATAGCGAAGATTAAGAAGGACGAAAAAAATTACGATCTTGCAATCGAATATTTTAGAAAGGCATTAACGAACGAAAATAATGAATTGAATGCCCAGATCCAGTACGAGATAGCCGAAGCTTTTGAAACCAAAGACGATCTCTCAACAGCAACAGAGGAGTACCTGAAAGTGCCATACCTTTATTCTAAAGGCACCTTTTGGTCTATCAGGGCGCAGCTTAAGTGCGCTCAAGCTTTCGAAAGGCTTGGGAAACCGAATGAAGCGAGGAAGTTATACGAGAAATTGGCCGATATGGATATAGAGGAATCTGAATTTGCAAAACAGAGGCTCGAGTGGCTGAAATGGCAGCAGGAGAAATAAATTCAAAAATTAAAATTAAAAATGCAAAATAAATGTGTCCTTCGGACCTAGGTCACGAAGTGACACATAAGTTTTGCGTTTTGACTTTTAAATTTTAAATTAGCGTAAGATAATCCGGAGGTACTATATGTGGGATTTGATACAAAAGGGTGGACCAATGATGTATCTGATAATTTTGTCTTCTATCCTTGCATTCGGCGTCGTGATAGAGCGTATCTATAATTTGAATAAGGCCAGGATCGATGCGAATAAATTTATGGACGATATCACTAATGTCCTGAAGAGAAATAAGATAATAGAAGCAATAGATATGTGCAACGCCACACCAGGCCCAATCGCTCATATAGTGAAAGCCGGCATATTGAAACACGATAGATCTAAGCCAGAGATAAAAGAAGCTGTAGAGGAAGCGGCTGAACTTGAGATACCAAGATTAGAAAAACATCTTCCTGTACTTGCTACGATCGCTCATATCGCGCCGCTATTAGGGCTTTTAGGCACTGTCACGGGAATGATAAAATCATTCCAAGTAATTCAGCAGAAAGCCATCTCCATGGCTCCTGTAAATCCTGGCGATCTTGCTGGAGGAATATGGGAAGCCCTCCTGGCTACCTTGGCCGGCCTATCAGTGGCTATACCGACCTATGTCGCTTATAACTATCTCGTCAGTCAAGTGGACAGCCTCGTGTACGACATGGAGCGCAGCACTACAGATTTGGTGAACTTACTATCTTCGAGAAGAGATACGTATGAAGTTTAAAAGGCGTCTCACAATAGAGAAGGGGCTTGTGGATTTGACGCCGATTATAAACGTCTTTTTTCTATTACTCATCTTCTTTATATTTACTTCGAGTTTTATATTTCAGCCAGGGATAAGGGTGAGTTTACCTAAAGCTGTGACCAGCGAAGTTATCCAGGAAGAGAACGTCGTCATAGTGATTACAAAAGATGATAAGATATATTTAAACGACAGAGAGATTTCGCAAGATGAGCTCGTCTCCAATCTAAGGCTTATAGCCAAAGAGAAGGCATCCTTACTCATAAAAGCAGATTCCAATGCCTCGCTTGGCCGCATAGTCGAGATTTGGGACATGTGTAGGACCGAAGGTGTCCTGCAAGTAAATATAGCGACAAGTAAATGAAGAAGGATCGCGGATACCATATTCTCATTTTGACAATTGCAGTATCTAGTGCCTTGCATATTTTTTGGTTGTCGGTAATTAAGGTTGTCGTCATGCCAAGCAAGGCCGAACCCATAAAATTTTCCAAGGTTTCATTTTTAGGCCCTATATTGGAAAGAGGAGGGATGGAGGTAAGGGTTCAACCAAAGTCACTTTCATATTTAGAAAAGCGTTACCTTGCGGGCATTGATAGTATTTCCGATCGAGAGCGCAAAAGGGCGAAGCCATCACATGCTAGATATGCTGGGCTGGATAGAGATTTCGATCTTTTAAATAATGAAAAATTGGCATATCTTATAGATGAGGCTGTAAGCGGGCCAAGATCCGAACCAGTCTACAATTTAGAATGCCTTGACTTGTGAAATAATTATGATAAAATTGGATATAAGTAGTCTTATATTCTTTTATATATTCTGTTCCGTAATATTAACTTTATTAATATGGCTAATATATGGAGATAAACGGGTTAAGAGGTTCTCTCCCAAGGATATAAGCTATATATGGAAATGTTCTGTCTGCTCTAATATTTATGTAGATTCTAAACATGAAGACATGTCAGTGTGTCCTTTATGCAACAGCTACAATAAGAGGGGGTGACAAAATGATCACAGAAATTGGAATCACTGCAGGTGATATTTGGCATTATCTAGATCAACACGGCAAGAGTTCTTTAGCTAATATAGTGCGCGGGATCGACACAGAGAGAGATAGGGTGTTGATGAGTATCGGCTGGCTTGCAAGAGAGGGCCATGTCATAGTGGATGGGACAAGCCCGGATTATCAGGTATATTTGAGAAGTCAATAGTAGTCCCTCGTCCCGAGCGTCCTTTGTTTATGGGTAGACGCGAGGGACTCGGGACAAATTTTGCTTCGCAAAATTTGGAGGTCTACATGGAAGAGAAAAGAAGTCTAAGAGATGAAGAGAAGGTGCCGATAGTAGCCCCCTTAAAGGTATTGGATCAAAAGACTATAAATAAACGTTTCGGTTGGTGGTCTTGCGTTGTTCTTTTGGAGAGCTACGGTAGAAAACAAGTCTGTTTTTATCTTTGGCAGAAGAGAGAAGAGGGCGGCTGGAAGAGAAAACAGAAGTTTGCCATCCATAGTCAAGAGGACTGGGAGCTGATACAGGACGCTGTCAGCGGAATAATAAAAGAGCTTACATAATACAAAACCCCACACATTCCTAACATTATCCCCACTTAATATGAAGACAAATTTTGTCGTGATTCTAGTGACATGCAGTTCTGAAAAGGAAGCGGAAGGGATAGTAGATTCGCTTTTAAAGAGACGGCTGATCGCATGTGCAAATATAATTTCTGGCATCAGATCAAAATTCTGGTGGCGTGGAAAGATTGATAACGCAAAAGAATATCTTATCCTGCTGAAGGCCGGGAGAAAAAATTTTATAATTATTGAAAAGATTATAAAACACACTCATAGTTATTTAGTTCCTGAGATAATAGCACTTCCGATTGTAGCAGGAAGCAAAGATTATATGAAGTGGCTAGGAGGTCCCTCGCGTCCATGCGTAAACAAAGGACGCTCGGAATGAAATTTTCTTCGAAAATTTCAGGGGCTGTAGTAAAGCGGGATTACGCAGCGTTCGCAACGCTGAATCACGGGTTCGACTCCCGTCAGCTCCACCAATTTTTGCCTGCGTGAGGGGCTACATACAAAAATGATGACGAAACTATTTTTTATTCTGACACTCATTTTTATAAGCGCTGTTTGTACCGCTGCTGAAGTTAAAGAAGCCGACCTTGCTGGCAGTTGGTATCCAGATTCCATGGTCGAATTAACAAACATGTTAGACAGATATCTCAAAGCTGCAAATTCTGAAAAAGTGGATGGAAGGATCTTCGCTATAATTTCGCCTCATGCGGGTTACCAGTTCTCTGGACCTGTTGCCGCATACGGATTCAAGCTACTTCAAGCTCAAAATATGAAGACTGTGATTATTATAGGCTTCAGCCACAGAAAGTTTTTCGATGGAATATCTATCTATAATACTGGCTCGTGGAGAACACCGCTTGGTGAGATCGGGATCGATGAGAAGTTAGCAGATTCTATAATCGCTAAAAATCCAAGAATAAGATTTAACCCAGATCTGTTTAAGGATGAAAACTCTGTTGAAATGCAGATCCCTTTTATACAACTTTCTTTGAAAGACGCGAAAGTCGTTCCGATAGCGTTCGGCACGCAAGACTACGAAGACGCCGAAATCTTGGCGCAAGCCTTAAGCGCCGTTGTAAAAAATCGGAAAGATATAGTGATAGTTGCATCTACAGACTTGTCCCATTATCATCCGTATGAAGAGGCAAATTCAATTGATAAACACTTTATAACAATATTGAATCATATGAAAGCGAAAGAGTTATATGATGATGCAAAGATTGGATATGTTGAGCTTTGCGGGCTTATGCCGGTGGCCGCCACTTTACTTGCCGCTGAAAAGCTCGGCTTCGATAATGTTAAAGTCTTAAAATATGCAAATTCTGCCGACACTTTTGGTAATAAAGATAATGTCGTTGGATATCTCAGCGCGGTGATATATGGATCAAATAGTATGAAGCCAGCCGAGATAGTGCAAAAAGGAGATGAAAGGATGTTGAATGATAGTCAGAGAGAACGGCTGCTGCAGATTGCAAGAGAATCTATTACGAGTTTCGTGAGGGATGGCAGGAGAAAACAGTTTATAGAAAAAGATCCTGTGCTAAATAAAGTGACGGGTGCCTTTGTAACGTTACATGAAGGAGGTGAGCTTAGAGGATGCATTGGTAATATGGTTGGCCATGGACCGCTATATCAAACTGTAGCTGATATGGCGATTGAAGCTGCAACTGGAGATCCGCGATTTTCTAGCCTATCGCTAGAAGAATTAGATAAGATCAAAATTGAGATATCTGTCTTATCTCCATTAAGAAAGGTATTGAGCCACGAAGAGATCAGAATTCCAGGGCATGGGGTTTTGATACGATGTCCAGCAGGCGGCGGTGTATACCTACCCCAAGTTGCAACCGAATGTGGTTGGAATAAGGAAGAGTTTCTAACGAGCCTCTGCGCGCATAAAGCAGGGCTCCCGCCAAATGCGTGGAAAGATCCAGCAGCAGAACTTTATATATTTAGTGCAGAAGTATTTGGTGAGAAAGGAGAAACGAAATGAAGAACAAGAATCTTATTGTGGGTTTAGCAGTAGTAGTTTTGATTATTATCGGAATTATCTTTGTTGTGAAGCCGCTCACCTCGAAAAAGGCGGTTAAAAAGACGCCAGTTGCGATGAAGGCGGAAAAGGGCAAACCGCAGATCCCCGCCAAAAAGACATTCTCGAAGGACATGGGCGGCCTGACAGTTAAAGCCCTGGACTCCAAGAATAAAGAAATCTCTATTAAAGCGAAAGCATTCAAGTCAATCGACTCCAAGTCCAGCATATATGTGGCATCTCTCGTATCAGGCAGGATGCAGGAGTTAGCGCCAGGAAATTATGATATCGAGATAGATACAGCTCCACAGATGATTTATAAAAATATAGGCGTCTCGAGTGGCAAAGAGACTGTAGAGGATTTGGGGCACCTAACAGGGTCTATCAATATAAAGGCCTTGAATGCCAAAAAGAAGGATGCATCATTTCCTGTAAGGATACTGCACACAAAGTCCAACATAGTAGTTACCTCTACAAATACTAATATGACTATCGAAATATCTCCTGGCATTTATGATGTCGAAATAGGCACAACGCCAATACAGTTTAAAAAAGATGTGAAGATTGAAGCCGGCAAAGAGCATGTGTTGGATTTGGGCTGTACTACGGGGATCCTCACAGTAAAGGCAATAGATGAGAATGGTAAAGAGGCCAGATACACGACCAGGATAAAGCGAGTCGATAATAATGGCATAGTCGCAACTGGCATCACCAATAGGGCCATAGAGATTCAGCAAGGTACATATAATATTGAGGTCTCTTCAAATCCAGCGCAGGTTAAAAAAGACATTAAACTTAACGCTGGCGAAGAGGTAAGTTTAGAGTTTACAGTTCAGACTCCGCCGCCACCGCCTAAGGCGGCTACTCCGGCAAGAACAAAAAAGTGAGTCGATTTTACGTACCAAAATATTCGATAACGGCAAATGCGATAACTATTACCGGCAAGGAGGCGCATCACGTCCTAAATGTAATGCGCCTCAAGAAGCTGGATAAGGTGGTTACTTTCAACGGAACTGGCAAGGAATATGTCGGCTTCATCAAAGATGTAAAAGCTAAATCGCTTACCATTGAAGTAGTCGAGGCGCGAACGCCCAAGACTTCGCGCAACGTTGAAGTTACACTCATTCAGGCCATACCAAAGAAAGAGCGGATGGATTACATCATTGAAAAATCTACGGAGTTAGGGGTATCTTCAATAATTCCAATCGTCACTTCAAGAACTATCCCAAACTGGGATGAGTTCAAGAAAAGCTCCCATGTCGAGAGATGGCGCAAGATGGCAAGAGAGACATCCAGACAATGCGGCAGGCTTGATGTCCCGAATGTAGATGAGGTAGACGATTTTCAAGATGTTATAAGAAATTTAAACGATTACGACCTTAAGCTGATAGCAGCTCTAAGCGAAGACTCAAAGACAATGAAAGATGTTTTAAATAAATTTAAAACAGGAAAATTGGCTATAGCCATTGGCCCAGAGGGAGATTTTACAGCTGATGAAGTTGGTGCAGCGGAAAAATATGGATTTAAAACAATAAGTTTAGGGCCAAGGGTTTTAAAAAGCGATACCGCAGGCCTGGCTGTTTTATCTATATTGAATTATGAATTCAGAATCTAACGGACAAAAAAGATTTTTTATCCAGACGCTTGGATGCAAGGTAAACAAATATGAATCCCAGGCGATGCGCGAACTATTGCTGAAAGCGGGATTTAAAGAATCTCTGGCGAAAGAGATTGCGGACATTTATATCGTAAATACATGCACCGTTACGCACCATGCAGATAGAGAATCCAGATACTTAATAAGACTGTTTCATAGGATGAATACGAGAGCCAAAATAATTGTGACAGGCTGCTATATAGAGAATGATGTAGATAATGTATCGTTTCTGCCCGGTGTCTGGCGTATAGTAAAGAATAATGAAAAAAACAGGATAGCTGATATCCTAAACGACATTCCTTTACCTGGCCCATTATCCCTGAACCCTAACCCCTTAACAATAACCGACTTCAAAAACCACTCAAAGGCCTTTGTCAAGATTCAGGATGGCTGTGAAAATCACTGTTCGTATTGCAGGATACCTTTGGTTAGAGGTGGTCTGAAATCCAAACCGCTAAATAATATCTTGGAAGAGGTAAAGACACTGGCCGATAAGGGTTTCAGAGAGATGATACTTACAGGTATATGCCTCGGTGCGTGGGGTGAGGACCTATCCGCTACCGCTATCGCCCGGGAAGTAGGGCTTAATGGATTCTCGTTAGTAGATGTCTTGAAAACGCTGAACGAAATAGGCGGAGATTTCAGAATACGGCTAAGCTCAATAGAGCCAAAACATGTTACTGATGAGTTAATAGACTTCATTTCCGGAAATAAAAGGATATGCAGGCACCTCCACATACCGCTTCAATCAGGTGATGACGAGGTCTTAAAGAGAATGAACCGGCCTTATACCGCAAACGAATACAAAATATTGATAGAGAAAGTTAGGTCGCGAATAGGCGGTATTGCAATAACTACAGACGTTCTTGTCGGCTTCCCAGGCGAATCCGATATAAATTTTAAGAATACTGTAAATTTTATAAAGGAAATCCTGCCAGCGAGGACTCATATATTCACTTTTAGCAAAAGGCCTGGAACGGCTGCTTATAATATGGAAGGCGAAATTAAAAACGACATCTTGAAAAAGAGATATCATGAATTAAATATAGCCGCGCTTGGCGCATCGTATCTATATAGGTCTAAATTCTTGAATGAGAACTTAGACGTTCTAGTCGAAACCAAGCGCGATAAACATTCCGGCCTTCTCACGGGCTATTCAGACAACTACATAAAAGTGCTCTTCGAAGGCCCAGATATACTAATGAAGAAGATAGCCCCTATCAGGATAGAAGATGTAAATCTTGCGCGCACGTTAGGCCTTTATGAAGGATAATAGCGGTGTCAGCATAATTATTGCTGTGTGGAATCAGCTCGCTTATACAAAGCTTGCGGTAGAGTCTATATTGAAGAATTCCACCACTATCCCATTTGAGTTAGTCATTATCGATAATGGCTCAAGTCGGGACGTGAAAACATACTTTGATTCTATCAAAACCAAAGCCGATTTAAACTACATAAGAAATGAAGAAAATCTGGGACCTATCAGGGCTATAAATCAAGGGATAAAAGTGGCCCGATATGATTACGTGATGGTGATTCATAATGACGTCATAATTCTGGAGAACGGCTGGCTTCAAAAAATAGTCTCTGTAATGGATGGCGATCCGAGAATAGGTATTGCCGGGCTTGCCGGCAGAAAGGAGATCTATAGGACGGGATGTGTAAACGAGAATAGTCTTAAGCATAGCTTGCAGAATGAAGACCTGAATCCGCCCATGGAGGAAGATGTAGCAGAAGTTGCAGTAGTCGATGGGCTATGTTTTGTTATGAGGCGAGAACTTCTTGATAGGATTAAAGGCCTCGACGAGACGTATGGGTACATGCATTGCTACGATCTGGACACGTCACTAACAAGCATCGAGGCAGGCTTTAAGAATGTTGTGGTTAAGATAGGAGCAATGCACATAGCAAATGGTGGCATAACTAGAAAGCTGCGTGAATATAAGCAGTTCGTTAAAGACGATTATGGATTACTGAAAAAGAATTGTAAGATACTCTCGCGCAAGTGGCGGCATATGCTGCCACTCAAAATCTGACATTAATTTGTTTGACAAGGCCTTGGATATAAGTAAAATGTGCTGCGACTTAAACGAAGAGAGGATCTATGGTATTAAAGGATAGAGTAGCTTTTGTGACCGGCGGTGCAAGGGGGATAGGTAGAGAGATAGCCCTCCTCTTTGCAAAAGAAGGCGCGGACCTTGCAATTTGCGATGTGAATGCCGAAATTTTGAGTGCTACCCAGAAGGATATAGAAGCATTGGGCCGTAGCGTAGTAACTGGCGTCGTTGATGTGACTAAGGCCGACCAGGCGGAAGGGTTCGTCCAAAAAACCCTTGACAAATTTAAGAAAATAGATATACTTGTAAACAATGCGGGCATTACAAAAGACTCGCTTCTTGTCAGAATGTCAGAATCTGACTGGGATTCCGTCTTAGCCGTTAACCTAAAAGGTGCTTTTAACTGTACCAAGGCCGTCTCTAAAATCATGATGAAGCAACGGGATGGCAGGATAGTTAATATGGCCTCTATAATAGGTATAATGGGAAATGCCGGCCAGGCTAATTACGCGGCATCGAAAGGTGGCCTGATAGCTTTTACAAAAACTGTCGCCAAAGAGCTTGCCTCAAGAAATGTGAGGGCCAATGCTATAGCGCCTGGTTTCATCCAGACAGATATGACAGCCAAGCTCTCTGACGAAGTGAAAAGCGAGATGCTGAAATTCGTTCCGCTTAAGAAACTTGGAACGGTTCAAGACGTTGCAAATCTCGCATTATTTTTAGTAAGCGACGACTCATCCTATATAACGGGACAGGTTATACAGGTTGATGGCGGAATGGTAATGTAGAACATGGAGAACGGATATCTGTAACAAATCCGTGAGAATCCATGCAATAAAAGGAGGTAAAATGGAAGTATCTCAGGACAAGATAAGACAAATTATAGCAGACCAGCTTGGCGTGAAGAAAGAAGAAGTGACTGATAATGCGAAGTTTGTCGATGATTTAGGAGCAGATTCACTGGATACAGTGGAGCTTGTCATGGCTTTAGAAGAGGAATTCGGCGTAGAAATTCCGGATGAGGATGCCGAAAAACTCGCCACTGTTGGGGACGCTCTGAGATACATCGAAGAGAAAGCCGGCAAATAAATAGCTAATGTTTAAAAAAAGACGAGTTGTTGTAACGGGCCTCGGTGTTGTATCTCCAATAGGAAACAGCGTTGAAGAATTTTGGAAGTCTCTTATAGAAGGTAAAAGCGGCGTAAAGCGCCTTGAATGTTTTGACCCCACCCATTTCACCTCGAAGATAGCAGCCGAAGTAAGGAATTTCAACCCCTCCACCTACTTAACAGCAAAAGAGATAAAACGGATGGACCGCTTTGTCCAATTTGCGGTAGTATCGGCCAAGATGGCCATAGTCGATTCTAAGATAGATTTGAATAAAGTGGATAGGCATAGGGTCGGTGTATTGATAGGCTCTGGCATCGGTGGCTTACATACAGTTGAATCAGAGCATGCACAATATCTGTCTTTAGGGCCGGTGAAAGGCCCGGATAGAATATCGCCCTTTCTGATTCCAATGCTGATAGTAAATATGGCGGCAGGCCAGGTTTCTATTACGCTGGGCCTACGCGGCCCAAATTCAGCAGTTGCTACAGCCTGCGCAACAGGCAACCATGCGATAGGTGATGCCTTCAGAATAATACAGAGAGATGAAGCTTATGCCATGGTCTGTGGCGGTGCTGAGGCTGCGATCACACATATGGGCTTCGGCGGCTTCTGTGCCCTGAAGGCGCTCTCAACAGCCTACAATGCCGAGCCGGAGAGGGCTTCAAGACCTTTTGATAAAAATAGAGACGGATTTGTTATGGGAGAAGGAGCAGGGATAGTCTTTCTGGAAGAGATGGAACACGCCTTAAAACGGGGAGCCGATATATATTGCGAAGTTATAGGTTATGGCATGAGTGCCGACGCATATCACATGACAGCGCCTGACCCGGAAGCTGACGGCGGGGTGAGATGCATGGCCGTCTCCATTAAAGACGCTAGAATAAAGCCAGCAGATGTCGATTATATAAATGCACACGGCACATCGACGTTATACAATGATAAGATTGAGACGCTTGCAATAAAGAAGGTCTTTGGTGCTCATGCGAAGAGATTAGCGGTAAGTTCGACGAAGTCTGTGATGGGGCACCTTTTGGGAGCCGCTGGCGGCGTGGAGATGATAGTCTGCGCTTTGACTATAAAAAATGGCATAATACCTCCTACTATAAATTATGAGACGCCGGATCCTGACTGCAACCTTGATTACGTCCCAAACAAAGCGCGGCCTGCCAAGGTTAAAGTTGCGATGTCAAATGCTTTGGGTTTTGGCGGCCATAACGCGACACTTGTTGTAAGAAAATTATCTTAAGGTGCAAAGGAGCAATATCATGGATTACCTGCTAAATGAACAACAAGTCATGATCAGGGACTTGGCGCGCCAGATAGCCAATGATAAGATAAGGCCCATTGCCGCAAAGTACGACGAGACCGAAGAATTCGCATGGGATATAGTAAAAGTCTTGGCTGATAGCGATCTATTTGGCATATATATACCTGAAGCTTACGGCGGACTTGGCGGCGGCGTAATGGAGATGTGCATT
This sequence comes from Candidatus Omnitrophota bacterium, assembly GCA_023247385.1. Lineage (GTDB taxonomy): Bacteria > Omnitrophota > Gorgyraeia > 2-01-FULL-45-10 > 2-01-FULL-45-10 > JAHFGO01. The sequence goes on from JAHFGO010000035.1 coordinate 13,387, forward strand.
GTTGCAGAGGAGCTGTCGAAGGCCTGCGGCGGCATAGCGTTAGGATTTGCGGGAACAGCGCTCGGCACATATCCAATATTGCTCTATGGGAATGATGAGCAGCAGAAGAAGTATCTACCCGATATAGCTAAAGGGAAAAAGCTGGCCGCATTCTGCATAACGGAGGCGGAGGCGGGATCCGACGCTGGAAGCATAAAGACTAACGCAAAAAAAGAAGGCGATCATTATATATTAAATGGAACGAAACAGTGGATCACTAATGCCGGCGAGGCAGATGTCTATACGGTTATAGCGATGACTGATAGGACGAAGGGCGCGCGCGGCGCAAGCGCTTTTATAGTGGAAAAAGGCATGAAGGGGTTGGAGTTCGGACAAAAAGAGAAAAAGCTTGGCATCAGGGCTTCTGCCACAAGAGAAGTCATATTTACAGATTGTAAGATTCCAAAAGAGAATCTGATATCGAAAGAGGGCATGGGCTTTATTGTAGCGATGAAGACATTTGATAATTCAAGGCCCGGCGTTGCAGCACAGGCCCTTGGCATAGCCCAGGGAGCCCTCGATCATGCACTTGAATATGCGAGAAAACGGGTTCAGTTCGGCCAGCCGATATCAAGCTTCCAGGCCATACAGCACATGCTTGCGGATATGGCGACGCAGATCGAAGCTGCACGCTCGCTCGTCTACGCGACCGCAAGGATGATAGACTCAGGCGCTAAAGATATAGCTAAAGAGTCAGCGATGACTAAAGTTTTTGCAAGTGACGTTGCCATGAAGGTTACGGTGGACGCAGTTCAAGTTTTCGGCGGGTATGGCTATATGAGAGACTACCCGATCGAAAAGTATATGCGCGATGCCAAGATCACCCAGATCTACGAAGGCACAAACCAGATCCAGCGCAATGTCATAGCCTTACACCTCATCAAAGAGAGCCTCAAAGCTAAATAATCATGCACATAATCGTCTGCATTAAACAAGTCCCGAACACTACGGATGTCAGTATAGATCCCGTTACCAATACGCTCATCCGCGATGGCGTGGAGAGCATAATAAATCCTTTTGATACATATGCAATCGAAGAGGGGGTGCGGCTTAAAGAAAGATTCAGCGGCAAGGTTACAGTAATTACGATGGGCCCGCCGCAGGCAGAGAACGCATTGAAGGAGGCAATATCATTAGGATGTGATGAAGCAATTCTGGTAAGCGATAGGAAGTTTGCCGGCAGCGATACGTGGGCTACGAGTTATGCGCTTTCTTGTGCGATAAAAAGAATAGGCGCATTCGATATTATTATATGCGGCAAACAGGCCTCTGATGGAGACACGGCACAGGTGGGCCCCGGCATATCGACTCATTTAGACATACCCCAGGTCACATATGTGAAGAAGATAGAAGAGATTTCGGGTAATAAAGCCAAGGTTGAACGCATGACAGAAGAAGGCTATGATATTATCCAGACGCCTCTTCCTTGTCTTTTTACAGTCGTAAAGGAAATTAATACCCCGCGCCTTCCTTCATTGAAAGGCATGATGCGGGCAAAATCGGCCAAGATTACAAAATGGACTGCAGACGATATCAAATGCGATCCAAAAAATATTGGCCTAGAGGGTTCACCTACGCGCGTAGTCAAAATCTTTACACCGCCTCCAAGGAAGGGTGGCGAGATTTTAAAAGGCGATGCAACTGCAATTACACAAAAGTTAGCGCAAAGCTTAAAAGATATTGTGATATGAGTGATCTCGATTCGATAAAAGTGATACTAAGTAAGTGCACCGGTTGCACCCTCTGTGTCAAATCCTGCCCTTTTGGCGCAATCCGCATGGAGGACAAGAAAGCCATTATAGACCTGTCCAAGTGCAATCTCTGCGGCGCATGCGTCCCGACGTGCAAATTTAACGCCATTGAAATAAAAAAAGAGGCTTCAGCAAAGAAGGATTTAAGTGCGTATAAAGATGTATGGGTATTCTGCGAGCAGAAGAAGGGCCTAATACAACCTATATCATTTGAGCTTTTAGGGGAAGGAAAAGAGTTAGCGAAAAAACTGGGTGTAAAACTTTGCGCTGTGATTTTGGGCAGCAGCATAGAATCAAAGATCGATGAATTATCCAGTCGAGGAGCCGATAAAATCTATATCGTTGATTCACCGCATCTCAAATCATATCTCGACGATCCATATACGAATGTTCTCGCAAGCTTGATAGAGGAATATAGGCCAGAGATTATATTATGCGGGGCAACTACTATCGGTAGAAGCCTTGTCTCAAGAGTAGCTGTAAGGATAGACGCTGGCTTGACTGCTGATTGCACAGGTCTTGATATAGACCAAAAAGATAGGCTGTTACTTCAGACGCGGCCTGCTTTCGGCGGGAACATAATGGCGACTATCATTACGCCAAACCATAGGCCGCAGATGGCTACCGTAAGACATAAGGTAATGAAGGAAGCCGAAGTCGATAAATCGAATAAAGCGGAAGTTATCAGGAAACAATATTCTGAAGGCATTTTAAAATCCAGAACCACCCTTCTAGATGTGATAGAGGAGATAGAAGAGACTATAAATTTGACAGAGGCAGATATAATAGTCTCAGGGGGAAGAGGCTTAGGCGGGCCGGAGAATTTCGCGATTATAAAGGACTTAGCAAAAGTCCTGGGCGGCGCAGTTGGAGCATCGAGAAGCGCTGTCGATGCCGGTTGGATACCGTATTCTCACCAAGTTGGCCAGACAGGCAAGACGGTCTGCCCTAAACTTTACATTGCCTGCGGAATAAGCGGCCAGATCCAACACCTAATCGGTATGCAATCCTCAAAGGTAATAGTGGCGATAAATAAAGACCCGGATGCCCCGATTTTTAAAGTCGCAACATATGGAGTTATTGGAAACCTCTTCGAAATAGTCCCTGCTCTCACCAGGGAATTCCGCAAAATCCTTAAAAAGGTAGTTTAATATATCAGATGCCCAATTTTATTGACAAGGCCCTACCAAAACTATAAAATACTCCCATATGGAAGAAAATATTGATAAGCAATTAGAGACGATTAAGCGCGGGACGGTTGAGGTAATACGGCTCGAGGAACTTAAGAGGAAGCTCGAGCGTGCGATAACGACAAATAAGCCGCTTGTGATAAAAGCGGGCTTCGACCCCACCGCACCGGATATCCACCTTGGACATACTGTGCTATTGAGAAAGATGAGGCATTTTCAGGACCTTGGGCATAAGGTAGTTTTTTTAATAGGTGATCACACAGCCATGATAGGTGATCCTTCGGGCGTATTGAAGACACGTCCCCAATTAAGTCGGGCAGAGGTTGAAGAAAATGCCAAGACTTACCAAAGGCAAATTTCGAAAGTATTGGATGTGAAAAAGCTCGAGATCCGGTTCAATAGCGAATGGCTTGGCAAAATGAGTATCGCAAAGATAGCGGAGCTTATGTCAAGATATTCTGTTCAGAGAATGCTCGAACGCGATGATTTCTCAAATCGTTATAAACAGCAAAAAAATATAACAATGCTCGAATTTTTATATCCGCTTCTACAAGGATACGATTCCGTAGCGCTTGAAGCTGATATAGAATTAGGTGGCAACGACCAGAAGTTCAATCTTCTGGTCGGTCGCGATATACAAGGCGCATACGGCCAGAGCCCACAAGTTGTCATAACAATGCCACTTCTTGAAGGTTTGGATGGCATTCAGAAGATGTCCAAATCGCTCGGTAATTACGTAAGTATAAATGAGAATGCCAAAGACATGTTCGGCAAGCTCATGTCGATCTCAGATGAACTTATGTATAAGTATTATGAGCTATTGACCGATGAAGACACGAACAAGGTTAAAGCTGAGATCAAGGTTGAGGGACTGCATCCGAAAGAGGCGAAGATTAATTTGGCGAAGATAATAGTCTCTCAACACCACGGTGAGAAAGAAGCCGTTAAACAAGCCGAAGAGTTCGACAGGGCATTCAAGGACAGGGGATTTCCAACTGATGCTAAAGAAATAGAGGTGGAGGGGTCGATAGCATCGACATTTCCTTTGCTTCTGGCAGACGGCGCTCATCTTGTGGATAGTCGAAG
>JAHFGO010000036.1 GCA_023247385.1 Candidatus Omnitrophota bacterium
TAAGTAACAAAGGTGAATCGAGCATCAAGTAAGTCCATTTTAATTCAAATTAAAATGGTCAAGCTACTAAGAGCTTACGTGTGGATGACTTGGTACGAGAAGGCGATGAAGGACGCGGTAAGCGGCGATACGCTCCGGGGAGTCGCAAACAGACTTTGATCCGGGGATTTCCGAATGGGGAAACCCTTTGCGGGTTATACCGCAAAATCCTTTGCTGAATCCATAGGTAGAGGAGGCGACACCGGGAGAAGTGAAACATCTCAGTAACCCGAGGAAAATAGAAAGACATTGATTTCCCTAGTAGCGGCGAGCGAACGGGAATGAGCCTAAACCTTCGGTATTTTATACTGGAGGGGTCGCGGGACCGCAACGTGGGATTGTCGAGGGATAGCAGAATGAGCTGGAAAGCTCTGCCGAAGAGGGTGATAGCCCCGTATGCGGCATTCCAAGACACCCTAGCGGTATCCCAAGTAGTGCGGGACACGTGAAACCCCGTATGAATCTGGCCTGACCACGGGCTAAGGCTAAATACTCTCTCGTAACCGATAGTGCACAAGTACCATGAGGGAAAGTTGAAAAGAACCCCTGTAAGGGGAGTGAAATAGTACCTGAAACCGTAAGCTTACAAGCGGTGGGAGGCCTATGACGTATCTTCGGATACGTAACGGCTGACCGCGTGCCTTTTGGTTAATGATCCGGCGAGTTGCTGGGCGTTGCAAGGTTAAGGCCTTATGGGTCGTAGCCGTAGCGAAAGCGAGTCCGAATAGGGCGCACTACAGTAACGTCAAGCAGACCCGAATGCCAGGTGATCTACCCTTGGCCAGCGCGAAAGTTGGGTAAAACCAGCTGGAGGTGCGAACCCGTTAACGTTGAAAAGTTATGGGATGAGCTGAGGGTCGGAGTGAAAGGCTAATCAAACTTGGTTATTGCTGGTTCTCCCCGAAATAGCTTTAGGGCTAGCCTCGTGTAATAGCTATCGGAGGTAAAGTACTCGATGGGCTAAGAGCCTTACCGGGTTTCTGAACCCAACGAAACTCTGAATGCCGGTAGCCGTATCACGGGAGTCAGAAAGCGAGGGCTAAGCTTCGTTCTCAAAAGGAAAACAGTCCAGACCTACGGCTAAGGTTCCTAAATTCATGCTAAGTGGTAAAGGATGTGAGACTTCTTAGACAACCAGGATGTTGGCTCAGAGGCAGCCATCATTTAAAGAGTGCGTAACAGCTCACTGGTCGAGTGGTCTTGCGCCGAAGATAATCGGAGCTAAGCATGGTACCGAAGCCTGGGATTTAAATTGCCTTCGGGCGGTTTAAGTGGTAGGGGAGCGTTCCGTTGTACAGTGAAGGCAGACTGAAAAGACTGCTGGAGGAACCGGAAGTGATTATGCCGGAATAAGTAGCGCAAATGTCCGCGAGAAACGGACACGCCGTAAACCTAAGGTTTCCTGGGGAAGGTTAATCCACCCAGGGTTAGTCGATCCTAAGCCGAGGCCGAAAGGCGTAGGTGATGGAGAATCTGTTTAATATTCAGATACCACTTATCACGCGTTATCAATCTTGGAGTGACGCAGGAGGTAGGACAATCGACCGGTTGGATGTGGTCGTCTAAGGTTGTAGAGTCGTAACAGACTCGAGAGCCGAATGGGAGCCCAATCTACGGAGCGGGTGAACTTGTCTTGTCCACACTGCCAAGAAAAACCTCCAGGGTGAGTTTGGTAAGTGATCGTACCGCAAACCGACACAGGTAGGTGGGGAGAATATCCTCAGGCGCTCGAACTAACTCTCGTTAAGGAACTAGGCAAAATAGCCCCGTAACTTCGGAAGAAGGGGTGCTTCATTAGCGTCAAGTAAATTCTTATGTAGCGCGAAGAAGCGACACTAAAGTGGGTTCTGTGACTGTTTAGCAAAAACACATGACTCTGCTAACTCGAAAGAGGATGTATAGGGTCTGACACCTGCCCGGTGCCGGAAGGTTAAAAGGAGGGGTCAGGGTCGTAGCAATACGGCTCAAAGCTCTGACTTGAAGCCCCGGTAAACGGCGGCCGTAACTATAACGGTGGAAGTCATTGTGTAACGATATGTTACGCAATATGCTATCAGACTTGGGCCGTTATAAAATTTGGCTATTTGCTGGAACATCTGGTTGGATTTCATACTACCGAGGAGGTGAAAACGTATGAATGCAGATAATCAGCAGGAAAGGTTTTGCATCACAGAAGACTTTAAATGGTTCCTTGCCGGGTTAATTGAAGGCGAAGGGAGTCTTTGTATATCCCTTAAGCAACACCCAACTGCAAGATATGGTTATTACATAGATCCAGAGTTCTTTTTGTATCAGCATAAATCAGCAAGAGAACTGTTGGAAAACGCGATGGCATATTTTGCAACGGGGAATATATCGCCAAAGCCCGGTAATGAGGATGTGCTAGTGTATAAGATAACATCACGCAGAAGTATCGTTGAAAAGGTGATACCTTTTTTCGAGAAATATACGCGTTATGGTTCAGCGATTAAATATCAAAATTTTTTGATGTTTAAAGAAGCGACAATCTTATTAGAAAATAAGGCACATTCAACACTTGAAGGAATCAAACGCTTGGTTGATTTAGCTTACTCAACAAATCATGCAGGTAAGCAGCGCAAGCGTAAAAAAGAAGAAGTGATGCAAAGAATCCTCAGAGACTACATGCCAAACTCTAATAATTCATTAGAGAAGATATAGTCCGATCTTCATGGCGACATGAAGCTAACACAATACCTAAGGTAGCGAAATTCCTTGTCGGGTAAGTTCCGACCTGCACGAATGGTGTAGCAACAGAACCGCTGTCTCAACGAGAGAGTCGGCGAAATTGTAGTATCGGTGAAGATGCCGGTTACCTGCATCAAGACGGAAAGACCCCGGAACCTTTACTGTATCCTGGTACTGGATTTTGATCCTGTATGTGTAGTATAGGTGGGACGCTTTGAAGTCCCGGCGCTAGCTGGGATGGAGCGGAAATGTGAAATACCACCCTTATAGTATTAGGATTCTAACCCGCGGCCCTGAAACGGGCTGGGGGACAATGCCAGGTGGGCAGTTTGACTGGGGCGGTGACCTCCTAAAACGTAACGGAGGCGTACAAAGGTTCTCTCAGTGCGGACGGCAATCGCACGGTGAGTGCAAGAGCAGAAGAGAGCTTAACTGTGAGACATACAAGTCGAGCAGATACGAAAGTAGGTTCTAGTGATCCGGTGGTTGGCGTGTGGAAGCGCCATCGCTCAACGGATAAAAGGTACTCCGGGGATAACAGGCTGATCTCCTCCAAGAGTTCACATCGACGAGGAGGTTTGGCACCTCGATGTCGGCTCATCACATCCTGGGGCTGGAGAAGGTCCCAAGGGTCCGGCTGTTCGCCGGTTAAAGTGGTACGTGAGCTGGGTTCAGAACGTCGTAAGACAGTAAAATGACCGTTGCTGTCTGTAAAATTGGCTATATGCTGGAAAATCTGAGGATACCAGTCTACCTTAAATTGAGGTGAAAAAGATATGGTTGCAGACAATCAGCAGGGAAGAGCAAAAGAATGACTTTGCCATTACATAGAAGTATCCTATAGTTTCGCCAAAGCAAATAGATTTCGAAAAATTTGCAAAGGTGATTGAAATGGTAGAAAGAAAGGAACATCTGAGTAAAAAAGGATTAAATGAAATCTTGGATGCGGCTTTTTCGATGTATGGCAATGGAAAATATAGAAAAGTCGCTAAAAATTCTATAAAGAATTCTTTGGTTCCCTCAGAGACTATACGCCAGTCATCTTGAATAGATGAAGATATAGTCCGAACTGCATAGCGATATGCAGAGATTGGCAGAAATGTCCAATCCCTTCATAATATCGAAGAGTAACAGTATTGTCGGTCCCTATCTGATGCAGGCGCAGGATATTTGAGGGGATCTGTTCCTAGTACGAGAGGACCGGAACAGACGAACCTACGGTGTTCCAGTTGTCACGCCAGTGGCAATGGCTGGGTAGCCGCGTTCGGAAAGGATAAGCGCTGAATGCATCTAAGCGCGAAGCCCCCCCCAAGAATAGATATCCCTGAAGACGCCTTGTAGACTACAAGGTTGATAGGCGCTAAGTGTACGAGCCGTGAGGCTTTTAGCTTAAGCGTACTAATCCGTCGTTCGGCTTGACCATTTTATTTTTGATTTCATCTTACAAATTATGTGTTGTTAAGGTTTTTGAAGCGGAATTTTCTCCCTCCTCACCATGCGCAAGCAACGGTGACTCGGGACAAAATTTGCTTCGCAAATTTTCCCGGTGCTTTGAGCGGAGGGGCCACACCCGTTCCCATTCCGAATACGGAAGTTAAGCCCTCCAGCGTTGATGGTACTTACCGGGCAACTGGCTGGGAGAGTAGACCAGTGCCGGGGCTATTTTAATTTCCGATTATCCCGAGCGAAGCGAGGGATGCCGGGTTAATTTAATCACTACCCTGCGGTTTTCCGCAGGGCATTTTATTTTTACCTTGAAACATTTATAATATTGTATTATTATAAAAAGCATAATAAGGCAGAGGTTATGTCGACCGAAAGGATTAAGGATTTGTTAAATTCCAAGCAACTCGCACTAAGTGGGGTTGTTTTTTTATTTTTGGCAGGATACGCATTTGCAGAAGGGGATGTTCAGGACCTGAAGGATTTTCAATATTGGGAAAACGGCAAAGTTAAGCAATGTGCTGTATACGATGCTTCGAATGGTAAATTAAAATCAATAGCTTTCTGCAGACATGACGGAACGGTTGAAAAGATGCAGAGATGCGATACTAACGGTAATAAGATTGAAGAGGCGCTTTATGATCAGGGCGGCAAGCTTAAAGCAGGCGTAGACGGCTGGGCTGCGATGAGATGGCGATATGATACTTCTACTTTAAGATCGCAAATAGCGTATAACGAATACGGCAAACCAATAGAGAGAAAGATATATAGCGAATCGGGGAAGTTGATAGTGAGGCAGTACAGAGAGAGCCTGGATGATGTGGTGCCCTATGAGGCGGCGAGCATGGCGCTGATGCTGGGCGGAGGGAATTTGAAGTATCCAGATCAAAACGCGAAAGTCAAAGATTCAATACCAACGATAAAGGAATAAATTTTTATAATGAAGAAGAGTTTAAATATTTTGATGATTCTGTTATTCGTGGCAGGGATTGTTGTCAGCAATGCGTGTAGCGCAGAACAGGAGAAAGCGATGAAACAGGGTGTATTTGAACAGGTTGCTAAAGAAACAAGGCCGAAGGAAGGCGTGAAAGAGATAAGCTATGATCAGTTTATGGCAATAAGAAATTCCGGGGAAAAATATGTGCTCTTCGATGTCCTGTCGCCGGATAGCTATGGTCAGGGCCATATCGAAGGCGCGATATCGTTTCCGGTAGATATGATAAATGCGGGAAGCGCTAAGAAGGTGCTATCGAAAGACTCTAAAGTAATAGTTTACTGCGGAAGCTTCCAGTGCCACGCGAGCACCAATGCGGCGAAGAGGCTCTCTACTCTTGGCTACAATGTCCTGGATTATAAAGGCGGATTAAAGGAGTGGCATGAGAAGGGCAATAAATTAGTCAAATAAATTTTTCTGATCTGTAAATAAGGTGAACAAATATGAAAACTCGAAGGCGTAAATGTGTAAATGGGGATGGACCAGAAAGTGTTAGGACATAGGATGGCCCCAAAAGGGCCGTCCCGAAGGACAGTATGAGAAATGGGAGACGAAAATGGACGAAATAAAGGTACAAAAATTAAGTAAGGCGGAACTCGAAAAGATGAAGGTGTTCTCTTGGCCGATATGGGAGAAGGAAATATCGCGTTTTGATTGGCATTATGATGATATTGAAGAGTGCTACTTTCTGGGAGGGAAAGTTTCTGTAACTACGAAAGATGGCAAAGTGATAAATTTTGGCAAAGGCGATTTTGTAAGTTTTCCGAGAGGGCTATCTTGTACATGGGATATAAAAGCGCCGGTCAAAAAGCATTATAATTTTAAGTGATATTGGAAAAGGAGGAGTGCATGGAAGAGAAGGAGGTAGGGACAGTAGATCATTTTTTCAGTAATATCAGTGTGGGAATGATCAAGTTGACTGACGCATTGAAAGCGGGTGACAGGATACACATAAAAGGTAAGGCCGCTGATTTTATGCAAGGCATATTTTCTATGCAGATCGATCGTGTGCCAGTGCAAGAGGGGAAGGCCGGTGATCTTATTAGCATAAAGGTTGAGCAGAAGGTTCATCAGGGTGACAAGGTTTATAAAGTCGTGTAAAATAACGAAAAGGAGATAGAGGATATGCCGAAGAAGAATACGAGGAGGATGAGGCGGCTTGCAATGAGGCGCAGGAAAAGAAGATCCATGCGGAAGTAGCCTATGAGAGGAGAGATGATGTGAGCGGCATAAGGAGTGGCCAGATGCGGAGGATACTAGCAGTTTTGGTTAGCGTGGTGATTTTTACGATGTTTGCGGGGCCAGCGTATTCTGGCAACGCTGTGATAAAGCTGATACGTGGTACATCTAATGCTGCTACTTGCCCTCTCGAGTTATTTAATGCGCGAGGAGACAAACCACAGGCAAAGAACGATATGAAGGCGCTTATTTATAAGCTATCTAACCGCATAATGCGAATAGGTAAAAGGGCGCTTGTTGGTGTCTATGAGGTTGCTACTTTCTTATTTCCGATCCCGGCACACTACGAGCCGGTAATGGATGATCCGGAATTCTTCATAGGCGTAAATCGTTCCTGCGGGCTAGATATAAATATTTAATTTTATTGGAAAATAACCATAAGGAGGTCCGTATGAGTTGGGGATTGTTCGGACAGATAGTGCTTCTGATAATTATTTTCGCGATAGCAAAGACTGCTGTAAGATGCATGCATGATACGTATTGCACTAAATGCAAAAAATGAAACAGATAATGTTGGTAGGCTGCATCGCGGCGTTCTGTACGACCGTTTCGTTCCTGCCGCAAGTCATCAAAATCTGGCGCACGAAACATACGCAGGATCTATCGCTGCCGATGTATATAATATTTTCATTCGGAGTTCTTTCGTGGATATATTACGGCCTACTTACAAACAGCCTGCCGATAATATTGGCGAATGGGGTGACGTTCTTACTGTGCATTTATATTTTGCTGATGAAGATAAGATGCGGATGATTTAATACGGCAGTATGATGGTAAACGAGAAGGCGCAGTTATGAACAATAATAGGACAGAGAGGGACTTGCCCTTTGCTGAAAAGCGGCATTTTATACGACATCCTATCTGTTTTCCCGTCGCCTATAGGATTATCGAAAGGAGCAAGGGCAGTCAAGCCAAAGGAAAAGAACGATCATCCAGCACTATCAATATAAGCTTGGGCGGGTTATTATTTTCTGCAAAGCAGGCTGTTGATATAGGTGCTCTTATTTTATTAAAGCTGCCGTTTCAGGATAAGATATTCAATGTGAGAGCACGTGTAGTTCACTGTGAGAAGAGCATGAGTGTTGCGCTCTATAACATAGGCGTCAGTTTTTATCGTATACAGGATGCGTTCAAGACGAAACTGATAGAGCAGATATATCTCATAAGCGAATTCCGTGACCTCCGGAGCATGCAGTTCGGTAGAGAGGTTTCGCTTGAGGAAGCATCTCGAGAGTGGATTAAGCGCTACTCGGCACGCTTCAGAAGGCTTTATTGGTAAGATGTAGTCCCTCGCCCCGAGCGTCCTTTGTTTACGCATGGACGCGAGGGACTCGGGACGATTTTTTCAAAGAAAAAATCGGAGGTGGCATATGGAGGAAAAAGAGGTTGGAAAGATTACGCATTATTATGGAAATTTAAATGTTGGCATCATAGAGTTAAACGATGCCCTGAAGGTGGGAGAAAAGATACATATAAAAGGCCATACATCCGACTTTACACAGGACGTATCGTCTATGCAGATAGAGCATGCCACGGTATCTGAAGCAAAGGCAGGCGAGCATATAGGTATTAAAGTCGCGCAGAAGGTTCACCCACACGATAAGGTCTATAAAGTCACTGCTCCATAGTTTATGTAAAAGAAAAAATTTATAAGAGGGAGGAAAGGATGATGAAAAAATTAATATGGATGGCAATTTTTGTTCCTTTAGTATTTTGTTTAATCTCCTCTGCCGAGGCCGCGCAGCAGGAGAAAGAGGGGCTCAAGGCAAAGCTAAGCGATTTGAGAAATAAGAAACATGAAATGACGAGTGAATATAAATTGAATCTTGATAAGATAAATAGGAAGACGGAGGACAAAATAGCGGTGCTCAAAACGAACTTCCGCAAAGCACGAGAAGAGTGCCTTGCAGAGAAGCATGAAAATAGCGAACAGTTGCGTAAAGATTTTGAAAGCAAGCTGCGTCCGATACTGAAAGAGGAGGAAGAACTCGTGCAGATGGTGGGTCGAGATGCAAGGGAAGACTTCGCAAGGTCTAAAGCGAAAAAGGCAAAGTAAGGCGGCCTAAACTGGGGATTGCCGTCGCCTATCAGTTTATATTACTTGACATCCAATCTTCCATAATTATAATAGTTGTAAAATCAGCTTATAATATTCATTATATAGAGAAAATAAATGGCAAGTTTCGAGGCGAAAGATATAAGGAATGTTTTACTCCTGGGCCACTCCGGATGCGGCAAGACGTCTGTAGCAGAGGCCCTTCTGTATAACGGCGGCGCGATACCAAAGATGGGAAGAGTAGAAGAAGGCACCACCGTTTCGGATTACAATGAGGATGAGAGACAGAGGAAATGCTCCATCAGTTCATCTCTGATGACTTTTGTGTCAAATTCAAAAAAAATAAACTTAATAGATACCCCAGGTTATACAGACTTTGTAGGTGAAATCATAGGCGGGTTGAGGGCTGCTGATACAAGCATCATAATAGTTAATGCTACCGGTGGGGTCGAGATAGGTACAGAAAGAGCAGAAAAGATGTCCAAAGAAAGAGGAGTGAGCCTCCTATTTTTCATAAACAGGCTTGATAAGGAACACGCAGACTTTAATAAATGTATTGATATAATAAAGAAGAAATTCGGCAAAGGTTGCGTCGTGGTTACCTACCCAATAGGCGAGGAATCGTCTTTTAAAGGCGTGGCAAATCTCTTGACGCGCCAAGGGCTGGATGCGCTATCAGATAGCGACAAGGCAAAAGCAAAACTAGAGATAGACGCACTTTCAGAGGCAGTTGCAGAGACCGACGACAATTTACTTGAGAAGTATCTTGATAAAGGCGAGCTTTCAGCCGATGAACTTAAAGACGCTTTTAATAAAGCTGTGGACGGAGGCAGAATACTCCCAATTTTATGTGGTTCGGCGACCAATAACATAGGCATTAAAGAGTTGTTAGACATTATTATAAATTACCTGCCCTCACCGATGGATAGGCAAAAGGTCGAGGTTGCAAAACTAGATAGTCCTGAGAAGATCGCCATCGACATAAATTCTAACGGTCCATTCTCTGCTTTGGTATTTAAGACATTGTCTGATCCTTTTATCGGACAGATATCGATATTCAAGGTATTTTCAGGAAAATTGCAGTCCAACGCCGGATTCTACAATGTCACTAAAAGCACAAAAGAAAAGATAGGTCAAATATTCAGTCTCTTGGGAAAGGCCCAAACGCCTTTGGAGTCAGTCCGCGCAGGCGACATCGTGTGTGTATCGAAACTGAAAGATACGCAGACAGGAGATTCGTTGAGCGACGAAAAGAATCCAGTAAAATTTGAAGAGATACAGTTTCCTGAGCCAGCGATATCATTTTCCCTCAAACCCAAGACGCGTTCAGATGAGGATAAGATATCAAACGCCCTGCATAAATTGACTGCCGAAGACCCGACATTCAAGGTCACAAGAGATGAGCAGACAAAAGAGATGATCGCTTCAGGTATGGGCGACATGCATATAAATATAATGATAAACAGGATGAAAACACGTTATGGTGTTCAGGTAGATATCGGAACGCCTAAGGTGGCATATAAGGAGACCATTACCTTCAAAGGCGATGCCCAATATAGGCACAAAAAACAGACTGGCGGTGCAGGCCAGTTCGCTGAAGTGTGGATGAAGATAGAGCCGTTGCCGCGCGGAACAGGGTTTGAATTCGTCGATGAAGTTGTTGGCGGCGCCATACCAAGGCCATTTATCGTAAGCTGTGAAAAGGGCATCAAGACTGCGCTTCAATCAGGCGTCTTGGCGGGGTTTCCCGTGGTTGACGTAAGGGCGATAGTATATGACGGCAAGACCCATCCCGTAGATTCTAAGGACATAGCATTTCAAACGGCAGCGCGGCAGGCGTTTAAGGAGTCTATGCAGAAAGCAAAACCTGTCATACTCGAGCCTATAATGGATGTTGAAATAGCGGTGCCTGACGAATTTATGGGTGATATAACAGGAAGCCTTAACTCAAGACGCGGCAGGGTAATGGGCATGGAGCCCGGCGACGATGTAGAAACGATAAAAGCGAAAGTGCCATTAGAAGAGATGTATAAATATGTCAATGAACTTAAATCCATAACGGGTGGCAGAGGCACTTACACCATGAGTTTCTCTCACTATGAGGTCGTGCCATCGAATTTGGCGCAACTCATTATAGATAAAGCAAAAGCAACAAAAAAAGAAGAAGCGGAGGATGCATGAGCGGACATTCAAAATGGGCGACGATAAAACATAAAAAAGCGGCAACAGACGCGAAACGCGGACAGCTATTCACTAAATTAATAAAAGAAATAACTGTTGCGGCAAGGCATGGTGGCAATCCCGACTCTAATCCGAGACTGCGCGTTGCAATAGAGAGGGCAAAAGAGGCCAGCATGCCTGCAGATAACATTGACCGCGCCGTCAAGAAAGGAACTGGCGAGCTTGAGGGCGTAAGCTACGAAGATGTGACATTGGAAGGATACGGCCCATCAGGCGTTGCGATTTACATTGAGGCCTTGAGCGATAATAAAAACAGGACGACGAGCGAAGTCCGGACGATATTTACCAAAAAGGGCGGCAATATGGCCGGTGCAGGATCTGTCAGCTGGATGTTCGAGAAGAAGGGCTACATCGTTGTGAGTAAAAAGACGATTGATGAAGATAGGCTCATGAGCATAGTCTTAGATGCGGGCGCAGAAGATATGGTTGTAGAGGAGGAGAACTTTGCAGTGAAGACTTCCCCTGCAGATTTTTATAAAGTGAAAAAAGCGCTCGATGACAATTCCGTCAAAATAGAATCTGCTGAAATTACTCTTGTCCCGAAATCTACGGTCAAAGTGCTCGGCGAAGACGCGAAACGGGTTTTAGATCTGGTAAATTCCCTCGAAGAACACGGGGACGTGCAGAATGTCTATGCAAATTTCGATATACCGGATGAGCTATTGAAGGAATAATGCGAATACTTGGAATAGATCCAGGGCTGAACGTAACAGGATACGGCATCATAGAGGATCCCTTGACTCCGCTCGGGATGGTTCGTCCCTCGATAAACTCGGGATCGAACCCTGAGCTCTGTCGAAGGGTTCGAGGGATGGTGAGCACATCGAACCATAAAGATTTCAAACTTGTAGAGGCAGGGGTCATACGGACGCAAGCCAATACGCCGATTCAAACCAGAATCAAAAAAATATTTGATGAGATATCCGCGATAGTAAAAGAATATAGGCCCGATGTTCTGGTTTTAGAGAAGATATACTCGCATTATAGACACCCCACCACCACGATACTGATGGGTCACGCACGGGCGATGGCATGCCTGGTTTGCGGCAATTTTAATGTGAGACTGGTGAATTATCCTTCTACACGGATAAAAAAGGCCGTGACAGGAAACGGCCATGCATCCAAATTGCAGGTACAGAGGATGGTTCAGAATCTCTTACATCTGAAAAGAGCACCAGAGCCCCTTGACGTGAGCGATGCCTTAGCAATGGCAATCAGTTATTGCTACATAGAGAAGAGCAATAGATGATATCCAATATTTCTGGCAGGATAAAGAAAAGAAAGGCCTCAAGCGTTATCGTAGATGTGAACGGTATATCATATGAAGTTTTAATTCCGCCTGCGGTTATGAGAAGCCTGGATAAAGCATTGTCAGAAGACGGAACGATAAATCTAATCACCTACCACTATTATCAGATGGATCCTTCAAAGGCTATCCCAGTTTTAGTTGGATTCATAAATGAAATAGAAAGAGAATTTTTCGAGCAGTTCATAACTGTATCCGGAGTGGGGCCCAAGGCTGCATGCAGGGCTTTGAGTCTGTCATTCTCCGTAATAGCGGATGCAATAGATAAAGGCGATATGGTTTTATTAAAGACGTTGCCAGGCATAGGCGAACAGAAGGCGCGCGAGATCGTAGCGAAACTTCAGGGTAAAGTAGGGAAATTCGGCCTCATCCAGGACCGTTTCTCGGAAGAGATGCCGAAAGTCAAAGAGGATATAAAAGAGGAGGCGCTGAACGTGCTGCTTCAGCTGCAGTATAAGAAGAATGAAGCAAGAGAGATGATAGAGAAAGCAATCAGCCATAATCCTAAAGTCGCAACCTGCGAAGATATATTGAACGAAGTGTACAAAGGCGTAAAAACATAATGAAAGAAAATATAAAGCGCTCCCCCACAAGAGAAAAACTTATAGTGAATCAAGAGACTGATGAAGACCTGATCCTGAATATTTCGCTAAGGCCTTCTAAACTGACAGATTTTGTGGGACAGAAGGATGCTGTAGAGAATTTGAAGGTCTCTTTAACGGCAGCGCAAAAGAGAAACGAACCTATGGAGCACACGCTGCTCTCAGGCCCCCCTGGCCTTGGCAAAACATCGCTTGCCCATATAATCGCTAATGAGATGAACACGAAAATTACTGCTACGAGCGGACCTGCAATAGAGCGGGCAGGAGATCTCATAGGGATACTTACAAATCTCGGCGAGGGCGACATATTGTTTATCGATGAGATTCACCGCCTTTCAAAGACAGTGGAAGAATTCATATATCCGGCCATGGAGAATTTCGAGATAGATTTCGTAATAGATAAAGGCCCTTACGCCAAGACAATAAAATTTAATCTCAAACGCTTTACTCTAATCGGAGCCACGACTCGCGCAGGACTCCTGACAGCACCGCTCCGATCCAGATTTGGGATATTCTATTACCTGGATTTTTATGAAACAGCGGACCTGGTGAAGATCATCACTCGCTCTGCCAAGATACAATCGATTTCCGCGACGCTAAATGAAGAGCCCGATACTATAGTAGATATAGTAGAGCCATTTTTACTTAAAGCCGGATTGCTCAAAAGGACTCCGCGCGGAAGAGAGCTCACGGCTAAGGCCTATGAGCATATGGGCCTCGTACATAATACTGAAGAAAAACAGAAGGAGATGTTTTAAAAGCGCAAAGCGCAAAGTGCAAAGTTAAAACGTAAAGCTTAAAACGTTTTAAACTTTAAGTTTTAGTTTTGCGATTTTCGCTTTGCACTCTACATTATGAATATACTACTCCACATATGTTGCGCTCCCTGTACCATATTTCCTATAGAAGAGCTGAAAAAAGCAGGGCACAGGATAGAAGGGTTCTTTTACAATCCCAACATTCATCCTTATTCTGAATATCTTAAACGGAAAGCCGAATCCGAAAAGTATGCTGAAGAGATGGCCTTAAACGTAATATATTCTGGCTACGATATAGAAAATTACTTTCAGAATATAGTTTGTAATGAAGCTCTTGATAACAGATGCCCTGTTTGCTGGTGGCTTAGGCTTGAGAGGACAGCTCGGTGCGCAAAAGAAAATAGCTTCGACGCATTTACAACGACGCTTTTAGGCAGTCCATATCAGGATCAGGACGTCATCAAAAATATCTGCGAAGACATTGTTAAAAAAGTAGGCGTTAAGTTTTATTATGAAGATTTTAGAAGGGGTTTTAAAAAAGCGCACGAGCTAGCCAAATCAAAAGGGATGTACTGCCAGAACTATTGCGGCTGCATTTTCTCAGAGAAGGAAAGAATAGAGAAAAGTAAAAATTCAAAATGTAAAATGAAAAACTAAAATTGAAAATTTTAAATTTTGAATTATAATTTTACATTTTTTATTTTCAATTTTATATTTACTATGGCTGACATAAACTCATTGGGAAAGATATTGATCTTATTCGGTATAGTGCTGGTTGTCTTCGGGGCTATATTTATGCTTGGAGGTAAACTCCCTTGGTTTGGCCGCCTCCCCGGCGATATATATATACAAAAGAAGAATTTTACCTTTTTCTTTCCCGTTACAACATCCATCCTCATATCTATTCTTCTTTCAATAATATTGATACTCCTCAGGCGAAGATGAAAAGAATCTTTTATATCCTTCCTATGCTCTTTCTGATATCTTTAATGAGCGCCGCAAGCGGCATCTCGCTGGAAAAATCTCTGGATACCATTATTAGAGTGGCCATAATAGACGATAGAGACAGCATCTATCTGTCATTAAAGGGCAGGTATAAAATATACGCGATAAATTCTGACCGAGTGCTGATGGAAGGGCCTTTCTTCAGCGCTATAGTCAAGGCGACTAAAGACGGATTGCAGATAGAAAAAAGAGATATAAAAGTCTATGGTGTAAAAGTGAAGGTCGCAAGGGATTCAAACATATATGTAGATTCAAGGAGATTCAGGGGCGATATCGATATCATGCGCAAAGAGAATGGGAAATTAATGGTTATAAATTACGTCGAATTAGACGATTACCTCTACGGCGTGTTATATCATGAGGTATCGCACCGCTGGCCTATGGAAGTATTAAAAGCGCAAGCAATCGCGGCCAGGACATTTGCGCTATATCAGGCAAGGCAAAGCAAGTTTCAACCTTATGATTTACGCAGTGATATATATTCTCAGGTTTACGGCGGAAGGACTTCGGAGAAATGGGCTACAACGAGGGCCGTAAATCTGACGAAGGACAAGGTGTTATCTTTTGATGGCGACATAATCCCGGCATATTATCATGCCACATGCGCAGGCTATACAGAGGATGCATCTAATCTGTGGAACATAGACCTTGCGCCGCTTAAGGGCGTCGAGTGTAATTTCTGCAAAAATTCCAAGCATTATAAATGGGCGAAAGATATTCCATTATGGGAGTTAGAAAATAAATTAAAAGACAAGGGATATAAGATTGGCAAGATTTCCAGTACAACGGTAATGTCTAAGAACAGGTCCGGCAGGGTGGATAAGCTCCAGATAAAGGATGATGCGGAAATATCTGTTATTTTGACAGGAAAGGATTTTCGACAGATAATCGGACCGAATGAAATAAGGTCAACGAAATTTGATGCATCCATAAAGTGGGAGCATCTAACACTAGATGGCTTTGGATGGGGGCATGGGGTTGGCATGTGCCAGTGGGGCGCATATGGCATGGCGCGGCGCGGCAAAAAGTGCGAGGAGATACTTAAATACTACTATCCCGGCACCGAGATCACGACGATCGACAAAGTGGCGAGCAAGCTATGAATACGAGGTTCCCCTCTCGGGGTTGTGTTTCGCGGGAACGCAAAATTTTCCCCAGCGAGGAAAATTTTGCTCGGAAAAATCACTCGCTCTTTTTTGCATACAAGGTAATAGCAGGCAAAAAAACCATGCCCGCTCGTGATTTTTACGTCCCGCTCAACACGAACCCCTCGGGGGCCCTTCAAGGAATTAAGAAATTTTTCGGGTAACGCGATGCCTGATTGAATGGCCGACAGGCCGCGTGGGTTGAGCCGTAAAATTTTGCTAACGGCTAACTACCACCCAAACTACCTTAACGTGTAGTTCAATAAGAGTTAAAGATATATAAATTAATTAAATAAACCATAGACATCCTTGATAGCAAAATTAGGCGAAGCCCACCGGCCTGGCGGCCATGGGGAACCACATGACCCGAAAATTTTATACGTGAGAAGAAATGAAACTATCAGAGTTTGATTATACATTGCCAAAAGAGCTGATTGCGCAGCATCCTGCCCAAAAGCGGGAGAAGTGCCGGCTCATTGTGCTCGATCGAGAGGCCCGCGAGATTGAGCATAAAACTTTTGAGGATATTGTAGGATATTTTAATGAAGGGGACCTTTTAGTTTTAAATGATACGAAGGTCATTCCTGCCAGGCTTTTCGGCAAGCGCAAGACCGGAGGCAATGTAGAGCTATTTTTGCTTGAAATGAAAAATCCTACCTGCGAGGCGCTCGTCAGGCCTTCCAGCCGGTTGAAAGAAGGAGAGAGAATCCAGTTAGAATCGGGCGATGAAGTTGAGATCTTGGGCCGAAGTGAGATAGGGAGATTTGTTAAATTTAGCCGCCCTCTTGATGAAATTTTAAAAAAGCATGGCCACACCCCTTTGCCGCCTTACATTAGCCGGCCAGACGAAGATTGCGACAAGAGCTATTACCAAACGGTTTACGCGGATAAAGAGGGGGCGACAGCGAGTCCGACAGCAGGGCTGCATTTTACAAAGAAATTGATAGAAAAGGTCCAGGGTCAAGGGTCCAGGGTAGCATATGTGACCTTACATACAAATTACGGAACTTTTGCACCGATAAAAACAGCCGATGTCGAGTTGCATAAGATGCATAAAGAGTATTTTGAACTGCCTGAAGAGACTGCGCGCATTGTCAATGAAACAAGACGAAATGGCGGTAAAGTCTTCGCTGTAGGCACGACAACGACGCGCATTCTTGAGCATTGCGCCTCCTTCCCTCCGACCTATAACCTGAGAGCTATGGCCCAAACTGGCTATACTGATATGTATATTTATCCTGGCTATAAGTTCAAAATCGTTGATCATCTCATAACTAATTTTCATCTTCCTAAATCTACACTGCTACTTTTAGTTAGTGCATTTGCTGGCAGAGATTTTATATTTGAGGCGTACCGTCAGGCGGTCGAAAAAAAATATCGCTTTTTCAGTTACGGCGACGCGATGTTGATATTATAGAAATGTTTAAGCTTATTCATAAAGACAAATCTACGAAAGCAAGGCTCGGTAGGATAGAGACCGCTCACGGCGAGGTTAATACGCCAGTCTTTATGCCTGTCGGAACGCAAGGCACAGTAAAGACTATCTCAAATAATGAACTAAAAGATTGTAATGTTGAGATTATCTTGGGTAATGCGTATCATCTCTACCTGCGGCCCGGTCTACATATCTTACAGAAAGCCGGCGGACTACACAAATTCATGGGTTGGCAAGGCCCAATACTTAGCGATAGCGGAGGATATCAGGTCTTTAGCCTCGCGACTCTAAGAAAATTAAACGACGATGGCGTTGAGTTCTCTTCGCACATAGATGGATCAAAACATTTTTTGACTCCTGAAAAAGCTATAGAGATTCAAGGGGTGTTGGACAGTGATGTAATGATGACATTGGATGAGTGCGTCCATTACCCTGCTGCTAAGGATTATGTGGAGCAGTCGCTTGAGCTTA
>JAHFGO010000037.1:0-11212 GCA_023247385.1 Candidatus Omnitrophota bacterium
AGGAAACCCCAGCGCCAAGCGCGAATTTTTAAAAAATCTCGGCTCGAATTTTGTTTTAAAAGACAGAAGTCTTTTATTCACAACAAGAAGGCCCTTCGACTTAGTTGCCGAAAGGCCTCCTCATTTAAACTGGCTCCCCGTTGTCGAAGAACTTAGAAACTGGCTTCACAACAGCGAGGAGATGTATATTTTTAATGAAGTTACCAAAGAAATTGTGTTTATTTAGCTTGCCTTTGGCGGATATTACTTCTCCTCTTTATAATCAAAAGTTATACATTTAAAAGTATATTCCTTGTCGACAAAAAATTTGTTAGTGTCATAATCAATTATGCCAGAATATAACGTTACAAATGTTCTATAGGTTGCCATTGATTTATAGGTAATTTTTATAGTTAGTGTTAACTTATCGCTTATTTCAATACCCCCAACCATCTGCGGAGCATAAACAAATAGTTTTTCCTCACTCGTGGTAAGAATTTTATTATTACCAATAAACTGTTTTAACACTAATCCTTCATAATTATTAGAAGAATTAAATGCCTCTGCAGGAGGTGAAAACCCAATTGGCCGTTTTTCTGAATCTATCCGCCAGTCAATATCTATTATTTTTGCTGTTCCCCACCCAATGTTTTTTATAAGAACATAAAATCCTCCGTGAAAAATTTCATCTTGTTCATTCCAAAGCAATCTAAAAGTTACAGGATATATATCGATAAAGGGGGTTTTAACTTTATATATTAAATCATATTGGCAATTACGCTTGATTTGTTCAAAAATTGGGTAATATCTACTTGATGGTTCAGTTACTTTAATATTGCCCAATTTTACCAAGTCATCTTTTTTTATATTTCTCGAAGAATATTTAGCGGGTAAGGAAGTTGCCAAAGCTATTATAATAATAGGTATAATAATCGTTTTATGTTTACTTAATATTCCAAAACTACGATAAACAAGGAAAAACAAACTCAGCAATAACAAAGCAAGAGTCAACTTGTTCAGTATTATGAATAATAAAGATATGATGATACCAAATAAAATCTTATAAGTATGTTTCATAATGTTCACTTGATATATTTTTCTATTTCTTCAAATTTTTCTATCAATTTATTTGCTAAGTCTGATTTTTTAATTAAAAACTTGGCCCATCGACCCTGCGATGACGGGTCTAATATGGCTGTTACATTATACCTATCGCCTATTTTCGTCTTTACGACACTCGCCTTAGCAACGTCATCGCTTGGAATTAACAATATATGCTCGTCAATCTCTAACCTTTTCGGGTCAAAGTAGGCTCCTATAACAAAATAAGAATGATGAGGAGTAAAGGTCTTTTTATTTACACGCATTATAAAAAGGCCCTGTTTCTCAACATTAAACCTGCCTTTTATCTGCAAGAAAATAGGTTGGAATACCCCAGCCTTAGTTACAATCAAATCTATGCCTTGAGTATCAGTTACGGGCCTATAGACGCTTAATAATCCCTGTCCCTGCAAAATTATAAGCTCTCTTATCCTTTCTTCAACAATATTGCCTTTTGCCTGAGAGGATAGACCTGAAATATCAACAAGCGATTCAGCTTCTTTTAAGGGTGTATCAATTAGCGTCTTCTCGAATGTAAGACGATACTTGCCGTCAACCTTTTCCAAAGAAACCGTATCGCCGATTTTTACGTTATGGCCCTTATACCATTTTGTAAGGCCAAATATTCGTTTATGTGTGGCGTTATAGGTTAACTCGTGGGCTTTATTGTCTATCGAAACTCGAATCTTGGAGTTAGTTTCTGGCATTAGCTCAATACCAGAGGCAGGTATATGCAGGAAACCGAGTCTTATTTCAACCTCGATGAGTTTTCTAACTATCTTGTTTTTCAAAAGATTATCTCCTTGCCCTACATTATACTTTGCTATAAAATGGTAGTCAAAAGGAATTATTGTGATGGATTACAGTAAGAGCTTGGACAGTTTAAGCCTTTTAAATCTGGAAAAGGTATACGCCTTGATTCTTGATATAGATGATAAGCTTCAGGTAAGCCCCTCAAATTCTATAAGCATCAGCATAAGGTCTGTGAATGCGCCGAAGTTTTTGTTACTTCAAAGTCGCATAGTGGTTAGCATTAGTGATAGACAAGAGGAATTCCGTCGGGATGCATTAGATTATTTAAAAAATATAGAAATAATAAAAAACTACTACTTTAACGTTGGCGAAAGCACTATTGCTATAGTGAAAATAGACATCGGTAAGTTTAACGAGCTAAAAAAAGGAATAGTCTTAAATTATGATGAAAAATTGAAAAAAGAAGTTTCTACGAAAAATATGCCTACGAATAATAAAAATGACCCCTTAAAAGATATACGAGCAAAATTAGAAGCCCTTGCAACGTCTGCTACAAAAGAAGGACAAAAAGAACCTTTGGCGGGATTGAGCAAGCTAACAAGTCTTATAGGCGAAGTCGAGTTATTAAAAAAACAAATGCAGGAGCAAATTGATAATAAGCCTGCCAATGCTTCGCAAATTATTTATGAGATAAAATATACAATGGCAGGAGAAATTTTATTAAATAACATCCTTTTATCTAAGACTAATTTTCAGGGCGAGAATGATAAAGTTTTTACGTATCTTTTTGAAAATCCAAACAAGGAGATAAGCGTTAAAGACTTGGAACAAAAAACAGGCAAGGCACTTACAAAGCCTCTGCATAAAATAGTCGAAAATTTAGGCTTTAAGGGAGACTATAGAAAAGTATTTTTTAAAATATCGAAAGAATACATATTATTTCGTAACCCAATTACTCAGCAAGAGTTAGATAAAATAGGCATTTCCCGCATAAAGCACCCCTCTTAGCCGCCGCTTTATCTGCTTTCTTATACCCACACATACCTATCCACACCCATCCATCCCTATCCATACCCGCTATCGCACAGAGCCTTTTATAAAATGTTATATTTGAGCCATAAGAACAAAATGCTTTCAAAGGTATGTGTCTTATGGCTGAATTTTCAAGAGAATTTTTAGAGAAAACAATTAGGGTATGGCAACCATATAGCAAGGCCCCGTTGTCTCTGGAAGACGCCAGAGAGATAGCAGAGAACGTTATCGGCCTTTATAAACTGCTCTTTGAATTAGAGAAAAAATATGGCAAAGCGGAAACGTAAGCGTAACCCTAACCTCATAAAGGCGAAACATTCATATACCCTCGCAGAGATAGCCGAGCTGTATAAAATACACCCCAGAACGGCCCAGTCTTGGCATAGAACGGGCCTAAACGCCATAGACGAGACCACGAGGCCGTATCTATTTATAGGGGCCGAAATAAGGCGATTTTTAAAGGAAAAGGCCCAGAATCGGAAACATCCGTTAAAAGAAGGTGAATTTTTCTGCGTTAAGTGCCAAGAGCCACGAAGAAGCCTTAATAACAAGCTTACTATAGAAATTACAAACAAAAGGCTTGGCAAGACGTATAGGCAGGCTTTTATAAGAGGCATTTGCGAGATATGCAAACAGCCTTTGCGTCTTTTTTCTTCCGATAGAAAGGTGCAGGAATTAGCGAGAGCGGGCCTGATTATAAAGGAACATAGGACGTTACTAATTGGTAATGGAGATAGCTCCTTAAATACTGACTTATAGAGAGGTGAAAAATGATAAAAGTTAATATTAAAAATGAACGGATGAAGAGGTTATTTTTTAAAAGGCTTAAAGAGGCAAGGGGCCGTTGCGACGCCACTATAAACAATATCGAAAAGGCCATATTGCTTTATGAGGAATTTACGAAATACGCTGACCTTGCGACATATCGGCCCGATACGGCGATAGAATTTAAAAAATGGCTTAAAAAAAGAGAGTTTAGGAGTAAGGTTATTGCACTTACTACCTATTATACATATTTAAGACATCTTCGCACCTTTTTTTGTTGGCTCTCTGAGCAAGCTGGCTATAGAAGCAAAATAGCACCTGACATTGTAGACTATCTGAGAATATCTGAAAAAGAGGAGCGAATCGCTACGCAACAGACCCCCAGAAATTACCCGCCATTAGAATACGTTGTTAAGATTGCGGATTCAATCAGGCCTGTATCTGAAATAGATAAAAGAGATAGGGCCTTGATAGCGTTTACTCTTTTAAGCGGTATGAGGGATAAAGCCATAGTAACGTTACCGCTTTGCTGTTTTGATATAGAAAAATTATCTATTAGCCAGAATCCTAAGCAAGGCGTCGAAACCAAATTCTCAAAATATATACCCTCTACCCTTTTCACGTTCGATAACAAATTGCTCGAATACATAACCGAATGGGTAACGCATTTAAAATCTAAAGGCTTCGGCTCGCAAAACCCGCTATTTCCTCGCTCTAAAAAAGAGCAAGGAGATGATAATTTAAGCTTTGAGAAGGCCCAAGAGGTAGAGACAGCATTTTGGCAAGGCACGGGCCGAATGAGAGAAATATTTAAAGAGAGGGCCAGAGAAGCGGGCCTACCCTATTATGCCCCTCATACTTTCAGGCATTTAGCAGTAGACTTGGCCCTGAAGCATTGTAAAACTGGAGAGCAGATAAAAGCTATAAGCCAGAATTTCGGCCACGAAAATATAGCAACGACCCTCTGCTCTTATGCAAATTACACACCTGATAGACTTTCAGAGATACTTAAAAGTATGGATTTTTCAGGGAAACCTTCAAAAGCCAATGATACGAAACTTGAAGAAATAAAGAAGATATTGCTTGACACCTAATATAAAATGCTATAAAATGCAAGAAAGGAAAAAATGGACATAATAAAAAGATTAGAAATATACCGATTAGAGAATAAGATTCCGCAAGAAGAACTTGCTAAAAAGCTTGGCGTTGCCTTCTCAACTGTCAATCGCTGGCTTAACGGCAAGGTAAAACCTAATAAAATTCAATCCTATCATATCGAAAAACTACTAAAAGAAGGGGCCAAGAATGGCAAAAGAAAAAGATAGCCAAGATAATCAATCAATTTTTAGAAAGAATATCGAGCGAGGCATAGAAAAGAAAATAATGGCCCTCTCTCCCGATGAATCAAAGATAACCTATCAATGCTCACGGCCCTATACGACAGGCTTTAAAAATCCAGAGGAAAAAGTTAGGGCCTCTTATTTCGCCGAGCTTGTCTTGGATTATAACTACCCTCAAAAGAATATAGATTTTGAGGTAACTGTGCCGAGAAGAACGCCAGAGGACAGAGCCGATATAGTTATTTACGAAGACGATGAGTTTAAAAAGCCTTATCTTGTCGTTGAATGTAAAAAGGACGGCATAACAGACGCAGAGTTTAAACAGGCAATCGAGCAAGCTTTTGGAAACGCAAACAGCTTGCGGGCCAAATTCGCCTCTTGCGTGGCGGGAACTACCAAAACGGCTTTTGACATTGCGGGATTTAACCCACGTGAACGAGAAAAAAATGTTATATCCGATATACCGATAAAATACGGCAAGACGCCTAAATACCGATTATTAAAGGGCGGACAGCAGGAAGATTTAAAAGTAGTTTCAAAAGATGAGCTTATAAGTGCTCTTGAAAAATGCCACGATACAGTCTGGCAAGGCGGGAAGCTGGCTCCGACTACCGCTTTCGACGAAATATCAAAGCTCCTTTTCTGTAAACTTCGAGACGAGAAGATTACTAAGCGGGAAGAATATTATAAATTCCAGATAGGCACGCACGAATCCGCCGAAGAAGTTTATGATAGAATCAGCTCTATTTATCAGAAGGCCAAAAAAGAGGATGAGGTAGTTTTTAAAGAGGATATACGATTAGACCCTAAAATCGTCTATCACGTTGTTGAGCATTTGCAGGCCCTTGCCATAGGCAAAATTGATTTGGACACGAAAGGAATCGCCTTTGAGAAATTTATGGGAGACTTCTTTAAGGGCAAGATGGGCCAATTCTTTACCCCCAGAGAGATTATAAGATTTTGTGTTAAGATGTTAAGACCAGAGTTAGGGGATTTAATTTTAGACCCTGCCTGCGGGAGTGGCGGATTTTTGTTAAATACTCTTGATAAAGTAAGAGAGGAAATAGAACAGGGCCACGATGAAAACGAAGCTGAAAATTTGTGGCACGATTTTGCTAAGAATAATCTCTATGGCATAGAAATTAATGACCAGATTGCAAGAGTATGTAAAATGAATATGATTATTCACGATGACGGCCACACAAACATAATAAGCACGGACTCATTGAGAAATATTGATGAGATTCGAGATATGCACAAAGGTTTTAACAAAGACCATTTTGATATTATCCTCACAAACCCACCTTTCGGGGCCATAGTGAAATCTACGGAAAAAGATTATATTGATAAATACAAGCTTGGCGAGGACAGAGCTAATCAGAAGACCGAAATAATGTTTATTGAGCGTTGTATTGACTTCGTTAAGCCAAAGACGGGCCGAATAGCAATAGTTTTACCCGATGGAATATTAACTAATTCGTCTTTGCAATACGTTAGAGATTTTGTAATGGAAAAGTGCCAGATTTTGGCTGTTGTATCTATACCGCAATTCGCATTTACTCATTATGGGGCGGGTGTTAAATCATCTCTTGTATTCTTACGGCGAAAGGCCGAAAAAGAGAAAGCGGAAAATTATCCTATATTTATGGCAATCGCCGAGCATATCGGCTATGACGCAACGGGCCGACAAGACCCGATAAATGAGTTAGACACAATTTATACGGAATATCAGAAATTCTTAAAGGACTCTAAAGATTATAAGGGATGTTAATATGCAATGCTTTACCGTTTACTGTGCCAAGATTGAAAATAGATTAGACCCCAGTTTCTATGTGTCTTTAAATACTAAAATGACGGGCCTTGTTGAAATTGGTAAAATAGCAAAAATTCAAGGCGGTTTTGCTTTTAAAAGTAATGAGTATACCGAAAAAGGCATTCCTTTGGTGCGGATACAAAATATCGTTGATAGTGAAATCGATTTGTCAGATACGGTTTTTATTGATAAAAAAAATAAAGACGAGCTGCTTAGGTTTTTATTAACGGAAGATGATATTTTGATAGCAATGACAGGTGCGACAATTGGAAAAGTTGGACGAATAAACAAAGATAAATTACCCGCCTTTTTAAATCAACGAGTTGGGCGTTTTATAATTAAATCGGACGAAATAAAAAAGAATTATTTTTATTACATTTTACAGTTGCCATTTTTTCAGCAACAAGTTAAACGATTCTCGTTAGGAGGTGCTCAACCTAATATTAGCCCTTCATCGATTGAAACTATTAAAATTCCTCTTCCTTCTGTTAAAATTCAAAATTGTATTGTCGACCTTATGCAATACGCCTATGAGCAGAAAAAACAAAAAGAAGCAGAGGCCCAGAAGCTTTTGGATTCGATAGATGATTACGTCCTCAATGAGTTAGGCATAAAACTGCCAGAGCTAAAAGATAAGAAATGCTACGCCGTTAATTCAAGTGATATAAAAGAACGCCTTGACCCCTATTATTATCAGCCGAAATTTAAAGAGCTGTATAAAATGATTAGTAGTTATAAAAATACTCGATTATTGAAAGACGTTGTTAACGAGTTAGATTATGGCCTTATGCCTACGCAGGATTATGCCCTATCTGAAAAGGAGGGTATACCGATGATAAGGGTAACGAATATCCTTCAAAATGGCAATATTGATATGTCTGATATAAAATACATACCTTTTAATACACCCAGATTAGATTTAAAACGAGTAAAAGAAAATGATATTTTGATGGTTCAATGCGGAAGCACAACAGGCAAGATTGCGATAGTGCCTAAAAAATATGAAAATTATACTTTCGGTTCATTTTCATTCGTGATACGAGGCAAAAAAGAGATAGCCAACCAATATTATTTATGGGCTATATTATTTAACAGATTGGCCCAAGAACAAATAAGGCATACTTGGAATATTGTTACAGTAAGACCAAACACTTCAAAACCGAATATCGAAAATCTTTTAATCCCTATACCTTCGATGGCGAGCCAGAACAAAATAGCCGAAGAAGTTAAAAGACGGATGACAAGAGCCGAGCAATTAAAAGCGGAAGCAAGAAAGATACTTGAACAGGCAAAGCAAAAAGTCGAAGAAATAATCTTAGGTAAAAAATGAATTCAGCCCTTTTATACGTCCGAGTGTCAAGCAAAGAGCAAGAAAAAGAAGGCTACTCTTTAGACGCTCAAGAGAAGCTTGGCAACGATTATGCTCTACGCAATAACCTTAAAATCGTAAAACGCTGGAAAGTATCTGAATCGGCTTGGGGCGAAGACCGAGAATCTTTTAGCGAAATGCTTGAATACGCCAAAAAGCACGATGACACAAAGCATATTATCTTTGACGTTACGGACAGGATGACCCGTAATGATATGGACAAGATAAAGATTTACACTCTCATAAAATATCACGATAAAAAAATACACTTCTCCCGAAGCAATAAAACAATTGATAAGTCTTCTGGCTCCGAAGACGAGTTTATGCTCGATATAGAGGTTGCCGTCGCCAAAAAGATGTCAAATGATATATCACGCAAAACCTCTATGGGAATGTTAGAAAAGGCCGAACAGGGTCTATATCCGTCTTGGGCTCCATTAGGATATAAGAATAATCTTGTATCCCATTTAATAGAAATTAACGAGGCAACGGCCCCTTATGTCAAGCGAGCTTTTACACTTATGGCCTCTGGCTCTAATTCGCTTAGAATGATAGCGGAAACACTTTATAACGAAGGATTGAGGGGTAAAAAAGGCAATCGTGTGGGGCTAAGTGCAGTCGACAACATATTAAAGAATCCCGTCTATTATGGAGCCTTTAGATGGCGAGATAAGCTTTATCAAGGAAGCCATACGCCGTTAATAACGAAGGAATTATTTGATAAGGCCCAAGACGTGCTAAGCGGAAACGCCCGCCCGTCTATTCGCCAAAATGGCTTTGTATTCCATAACCTTGTAACGTGCGGAGCTTGCGGTTGCAAAGTTATCGCTGAAAGGCACAAACATAAATACGTTTATTATCATTGCACCTTTTCAAAAGGACGGCACGAAAAAGGACACTATATAAGAGAATCGAAATTTTCTGATATGTTTAAAGGCCCCATTAAAGACGTTACACTGAAAGCGGATATTGTCGAATGGCTAAAAGAAGGGCTTCGAGATAGTAATAAAAACGCTTCTCAATTGCAGGAGAATCGTTTAAATTCGCTCAAAAATAATTATGACAAAGCAAATAACAGACTTAGCAAATTATTTGATATGAAGATTGACGGCGAGATTAATGAAGATATATTTACGGCAAAAGAGAATGAATACAAGGGCCAGCTCATAGAATTAAAGGCCCAGATGGATAACGCAAAAGCGGTAAATCCTAACTTCTACGAGGATGGCTGTAAAACCCTCGAACTCTCTAACCGCTTGTATTCTTTATACGTTAAAGCAAATAATGAAGACAGGGCCAAAATTGCCTCTGTCGTAGCCTCGAACTATGCCCTCATTGACGTAACTCTTTACCCTACATACAGAAAGCCCTTTTCGTTCTTCACAAAAAGGGCTTCCCGTTCAAATTGGCTCCCCCGAGAGGACTCGAACCTCTGACAGCGTGGTTACGATCTGACTCCGATTGCCCGGAGAGTCGGACTATCTCTTCATCCACGTGGGATGGCGGGTGTATAGTCTCTGCACTCGGACCGACAAGGTCCTAGCTCAGGATTGCCGTCGACTCTACGGTACGGTTTCCCTGAATTAGCCCGCTTTTCACTCTAGTGTCGCCACCAGAGGCTGCTAACTTTGCACGAAGCTCTCGATGACAATTGGCACAAATCAATATGCACTTGTCCAGTTCTTGCATCACTTGTTTCCAGCTTTTAGTATAGCCTTTTTCAGATATACCAAAATCTTTTTTGGAGACGTCGTTATGATGGAATTCAAGTGCTTCTATACAGCGATCGTAACCGCAGACTTCGCATTTGCCGCCTTTATATTCAACAGCCATCTGCCTTATCTTCTTTCGTCTTGCGTGGACAGCTCTTATTAAATACTGTCGCCTATCTCTGTATTTTCTTTTTTCAACTCTTGCCAATTGTCACCTCCTTCCTCATGCTGCGCTGCGCCGAGTTTTGCACTCGGCGCTCGGCGCCTCGCGCACAGCCACGTGCTCTACCGACTGAGCTACAGGGGAGTGTAATTCGGTCTTAAGTCTTCTGAATTTTACCATACGATTGCCATCTTTTCAAATTAAATATGCTTTATAAAAAAATGCTTGAAATTCTTCTTGAAAGCTCCTATAATTATTCAAGCCAAAAAAGGAGGTAACATGGCATATCAACAAGGTGGTGGTGGATTCGGCGGACGGCCGCGGGAAATGCACAAGGCGATTTGTGCAGACTGTAAGAAAGAATGCGAAGTTCCTTTCAAGCCTAGCGGAGACCGTCCCATATACTGCAAGGAGTGCTTTACAAAGCGCAAGGAAGCCGGCCGTTAAAAAGATAGGAAGCTTTATATAAAGGGGGTGAGAGATATATGGGATGTGGTTCTTGTGAACCAAGAAAGAAAGCAATATACATATGCACGAAATGTGGTAAAGAAGAAGTCAAAGAAATTGAAGAGGGTGAGGCAGTAAAGAGCTGCTGCGGTCAACCGATGAAGAAGAAAAAATAAGGTTTTAACACCGAAATAGCTAACCATGTATCGACGAATATGCGCGGACATTATTCTTGCCTTCATGCTTAGCCTTATATAATGTCTTATCAGCCTTCTCTATTAATTCGTCTTTATTCTTCTCATTTGGATATTCCACGACGCCTACACTTATAGTGGAACTATATATGATATGTCATTTTTAAACTGCAACAGCAGAATATAATATTATCTATATTATAAATGATGAGAATAACACGGATGGCAAAGACATGGAAATTGATTGGAATTGGGTAAGACACCATCTATTGAAAAAAGAGCATATAAAGGTATATGCCAACGGCAAATCTGATAGTTCTATAAGGGTATGCGTCGATGAATGCCTTGAAAAAGCCTCTATTCTAGCGATCCCAAAAATGGCCTTTGCTGAAAAAAGGATTATAAATATCAAACCTGACTCCATCAAAGTCAATAGAACCGTAGCGTTGTCCAGTAGGATACTTGCTTCATACATGAAGGGCGTAAGCCATATATATTTTTTCCTCGTCACCTTAGGCAGCGGTATTGAAAAGATGGCAACTAA
>JAHFGO010000037.1:11222-17366 GCA_023247385.1 Candidatus Omnitrophota bacterium
AGGGCGAATATCTTCATGGCTATATTCTTGACAGGATTGGATCTTTTGCTGTCGAATCGCTTGCAGAAAGCTTCGAGGCGGAACTTCGTAGCGCCTATGCGTCCAAAGACTTAAGCGTTTCCATGCGATTCAGTCCGGGCTATTGCGACTGGCCCATTGAGGAGCAGCTTAAGCTTAATAGGCTTATCGATTTTTCCAAGGCTGGTGTTCATCTTGCGGAAAGCTGCATGATGGTCCCGAAAAAATCGATCTCTGCGGCTGTGGGGATTGCGCCAAAAGGCTTTTTTCCAAAATCAAAATCTCAGTGCGCTATTTGCAATACAACGGATTGCAGTTATCGGCGGGATTCTTAAACAGCCTTTACGGGATTTTCTTGCTGCTTGGAGCTTTCCTTCTTCAGTAAATCTTCCCAATTCTTATCGATGGTAGCTTGCATCTCGTCCAACAAGGGTTTGTTCTCGGGTTTCATCAGGTGCCTGAAACGACCCTGGAGCTTGAAGAATTCCAGTATCGGTTTTTTAACTTTTGGTTTGTAATTAATGTGATACTCGCCATCTACTACTTCATAGAGAGGCCAGATGCACGCATCTGCCGCTACACGGCCAAGCTCGCAGGTTAGTTCCGGGTCGTATGACCAACCGAGCATGCACGGCTGGAATACGTTTATGAACTTCGGGCCCTCGATGGAAAGCGCCTTTTCGACCTTCGAGGTGAGATCTCGCCAATTTCCCACTATAGCTTGAGCCACATACGGTATCTTGTGCGCAACCATTATCTCGGTCAGATCCTTTCTTTGCTGCTCTTTTCCTTTCCTTACCCTCCCTACCGGCGCTGTTGTAGTATCGGCGCCCTTCGGAGTGGCGCTTGAACGCTGGACGCCAGTGTTCATATAAGCTTCGTTGTTGTAGCAAACGTATAATATATTGTGGCCACGCTCAGCTGCGCCTGATAGAGCTTGTATACCGATATCATACGTCCCGCCGTCTCCGACAATTGCTATGAAATTCACCTTCTTGTTATACTTCCCCTGCCTCGTCCAAGATTTGTGCAATGCTTCAATGCCGCTTATCGTAGCCGCAGCATTCTCGAAGGCGCTGTGTATGAAAGGAACATTCCATGACGTGTACGGGAATATGCTAGAAACAACTTCCAAACAGCCCGTGGCATTAGTGACAACGGTATTTGGCCCTGCAGCCATAAGGACTTGCCTGGCCACTATCACCGCCCCACAGCCTACACAGGCACGATGGCCTCCTGTAAATAATTCCTTAGACTTGGAAAAGTCTTTTACGTTTGCCATTAAAATTTACCCACAAATTTTATCCCGATGGATTATTCTCTCACGCCGACATAGTTTACACTATCAATCTTTTTTCCATTCAATGCATCGAAGAGATCGCTGTAGATATTCTTCAATTCCGCAATTTTTATATCACGGCCTCCCAGGCCGTATATATAATTTATTAAAATCTTATTTAAGCATTTGTCAAATAACGCCGCCTTTATTTCGAGACAGAGAGGGCCCTCGTTGGCATTCATGGCGTCTGACCTATCCAGTACGGCTATTGCCTTCAAGATTTTAAGCGCATCGCGAATCTCATCTTTAGGAAAAGGCCTGAAAACCCTCAGTTTCAAAAGGCCCACTTTTAAGCCTTCGGCCCTCAAGCTATCCACAACCGCCTTAATGGTCCCCGCTGTGGAGCCTAACGCGATGAGAGCACACTCGGCGTCATCTAACTTGTATTTTTCAAATAGTTCATAAGACCTGCCGAACTTATCAGCAAATTCTTTACCAACTTCCAGTATTATGGCCTTCGCTTTTTTCATCGCCTCGATCTCTTGTCTTTTATGCTCAAAGTAATAGTCCGGCAAGTCGAGTGCACCGACGGTAAGTGGTTTGTCGAAATTTAATAGATAATGTTCGGGTTTGTATTCGCCGACGAATTTCTTCACCTCTTGATCGTCCAGAATATTGATCCCCTCCATGCCGTGGCTTATTATGAAACCGTCGGTTGTGATCATCGCGGGCAGCTTCGCAGTCTCGGCTATCCGAACAGCCTGTATCATGTTATCATATGCCTCTTGTGCATTCTCAGAGAATATCTGAATCCACCCTGCATCCCTGACCATCATGGTATCGGAGTGGTCACAGTGTATATTTAGCGGGCCGGACAGGGTTCTGTTCACATCTGCCATAACTATTGGTAGTCTCAACCCCGCGGCTATAAACAGCATCTCCGCCATAAGGGCGAGCCCCTGGCTTGAAGTCCCGGTCATCGTTCTGCCGCCGGCGGCGCTTGCACCTATACATGCAGACATTGCTGAATGCTCGCTTTCTACTGGAACGAATTCGGTGTCCACAAGACCGTCTGCGACAAAATTGGCAAATATCTGGACTACCTCAGTGGCTGGTGTTATGGGATAGGCGGCGACGACATCAGGATTTATCTGGCGCATCGCCTCGGCCATCGCCTCATTACCCGTTTTTGCAACTATATTGCCTTCTGCCATAAGATTATTTTTTATCGTTCGTTTTTGCTTCCTTCTCAGGCATCATATGTATAGCCTTGCCCTTGACGGGGCATTCGTGAGCACATATACCGCAACCTTTGCAGAGATCGTAATCGAACCCGATCACCTTACCGTCGTTAACAATGACGGCTGCATCTGGACAATATACCCAGCAGGCCATACAATGTATGCATTTATCAGACAAAAGAATCGGCCTCTTCGTCCTCCAGTCCCCTGTCTTGAACTCTTTTGCAGTGCCTCCTCCGATTATGAGGTCGCACTCGGGAAGCTCCTTCCAGCCAAGTTTTTTCTTTTTTTTATCTGTGCTCATCTGTTTTTTTTATCTGTGTAATCTGTGTATTACGATTTAACCTCGTTATAGGCGTGCGCGATTGCCTTTATATTTCCTTCTATGATATCCGGCTTCGATTTGAATTTCTTTTCCAGCTTTTTTCTTGTATCTTTCAGCATCTCGTTGAAATCGAGTATCCCGGTTGCCTTTATGAGCGCCCCAAGCATCGGCGTATTGGGGATCTCCCTGCCGATCGTATCCTTAGATATGGCCGATGCATCGACGGTATAAACCTTCATCTTGTCGGGAAGGCCCATCTCTTTCCTGATAACCTCCGGCGCTTTCTCCGTATTTATTATTATGATGCCGTCTTCGGGCATGCCCTCTGTGACATCCACCGTATCCGTTAGAGTTGGGTCCAAAACCACCACTACATCCGGATTGGTAACGGCTGAATGAAGCGATATCGGTTTTGAGGACAGGCGGTTGAAAGAGGTGACCGGCGCACCCATCCTCTCAGGCCCGTATTCCGGAAAAGCCTGTATGTATTTACCGGATGCCAGTGCTGCGTCTCCAAATAAGAGGGCGGCCGTTTTTGCTCCCTGGCCGCCCCGCCCATGCCAGCGAATCTCTATAAAATCTTTCATCTTTTTATAGTGCTATATTGTCTTCTCTTTCCCTGTTAAGCCTAAATAGAACACCATGAAGCTAGCCATCATGACAACGCCGAGATACCCATTTATCGCGCTCGTGGCTATCCCCATAAGAACCTGTCCAAGTCCAGGCGGCACTATGGCAGTCACCAGGCCCGCCAAAAACCCGACTACAAATCCTATGCCAAGTGAGATGAGAATAAGGAGAATGAAAAGTAAAAGCACCGCAAAGGCCCTTGAGAAAGGATTCTTCACGAGCCGCAGGCTTCTCTTCATCGCCTCTATTACACCAACCTCGTCGCAGATCAGCACATATGGTGATAGCGTCAATGGGATAAAATATAATAATCCGACTACCACTCCAATAGCTATAGCTATTATGACAGCTATTGTTGTAACTACATTATTATTTAACGGCGCAGTTCCCGCGATTAGCAGCGCCGCCATCAAAGCAACAATGCCAACTATCAATATTATCAAAAGCCCTAAACCAAAGAGACGAAGGTAATACTTCAAGCCATAGGAGGCGAATCCTCCCAATTTCATCTTCCCTTCCTTTATATAGTCTCTGACAAGCCCTAATGAGCCTCCCTGCATGAAAATGCTGATTAAAATAAATACTATACTGAATATTACGGCTCCTGCAGTCAACCGGGCTGTTGGCTGCATGCCCGGCTTTACTGCAAGCGGTATGCTTGCCAGATTAAAGATAAGATTGAATATAAATAAGACGATAACAAGCCCCAGGCTTTTCGTTGCCACACCAAATCCTCTCTTAATCGCCGCTAATATGCCTCCCATAAGGCCCTCCTATATTATTTGTTGCCCGAATTATATCATTAAAATTAGATACCGTCAAGAGCTTTAAGGTTAGGTTTTTAACTCGCCGCGGCCTTCAAAAGCCTTTATTATGGTGGCTTGATCTGCATATGCGAGATCACCGCCTACCGGTATCCCGTAGGCAACTCGTGTTAACTTAGCGCCGGAATTTTTCAGTACTTTAGATAGATAGAGTGCAGTTGCTTCCCCTTCCGTATTGAAATCGGTGGCGATTATTATCTCCTTAAATTTTTCTTTTTTTACCCTGTCCAGCAGCTGGCTTATTTTCAAATCAGACGGCCCTATGCCGTCAAGCGGCGAGAGCGAGCCCAAAAGCACATGATATAGGCCGTTAAAATTCCCTGCTCGTTCTATAGTAATTATATCGTTGGGCTCCT
This sequence comes from Candidatus Omnitrophota bacterium, assembly GCA_023247385.1. Taxonomy (GTDB): domain Bacteria; phylum Omnitrophota; class Gorgyraeia; order 2-01-FULL-45-10; family 2-01-FULL-45-10; genus JAHFGO01. The sequence goes on from JAHFGO010000037.1 coordinate 15,896, forward strand.
CTACGGTGCACAATAGAGACCTATTCCTTGATGAATCCTTGCATATTTCGCAGACTTCCTCATCGCTTAAGTTATTACAGATTTTGCAGAATTTGACTAAAGCCTTAACCTTAAGGATCGCTTTTGAGAGGGCTTCTGCATCGCTCTTAGAAGACCTCAGTATATAAAAAGCGAGGCGCTGTGCGCTTTTAGGGCCGATGCCGGGCATCTTAGAGAATTCCTCTACAAGCGTCTTCATGGAGACCGGGAAAATAGTCATTTGGTTCTTCCCCTATCAGTGGGCCTATTGGCTATCTCTCCATTAAATATGTCCAAGGCTGTCTTAACTATAGGATCTATCTCTTTCTTTGCTGTCTCACCTTTTTCAATTGAATCCTCATTGCTTACATCTTTTTCAATATACACGTCTTGCAAGGGATGCCGGACATCAACAGGCTCAACCAATGTAAGAACAGCCTTAAGCTCCGTATGCAATGCTGCAGAGATGGCCTCTTCTATTAAGCGCCTATTGTCCGGCGAGTCCAGCACCTCTTTATGGAACTGGCACTCTTTTGGAAAACCTATTGTTATTGTCTTGGCATCAACGTTGACTGGATATCCTTCCTGAAGATAAGAGCCGATGGATATTTTCTTTGCCTTCGCATAGTTTATTACACTGGTCCATGAACTCAAGACCTCATCCATATCGGCTGCGCTCTCCACTTTTTTTGTTTCACCTTTATCTTCGGTTATCGGTCTATGGTCTACAGCCTCAGGTCTCTGGCCCGCCTTTCGCTCCTGCCAGGGCGGGCTGGTTTCTGGCTTCTGGCTTTTCCCCAATCTATCTATCCTATCCATTATTTCATCCAAGGATACTATAGGCGAGCTTAGTGTAAGTTTGACCATCGCGGCCTCAAAAGGAATCCTTGAAAGATTTGATTTCCTTATAAAGTCGATGGTGTTTGAAAACGTGTATATTATGTATAATACCTCTTCTATTGTAAATTTTTTAGCTTCATCTTTATACCGAACTATTTTGTCAGAGCCAACGTCTACGAGCGAATCTGCGTCGGTGGTTATTTTCGTAACTGCAAGATTCCTGAAGTGTTCTATGAGGCTTAATACTACGGAAAATACATCCTTACCTTCATTGATGAAGTCATTTATAATTTTGAGAGCTAACTTCGAGTCTCTTTCAGTGATGGACCTGGATAATCCGAAGAGAATTTCCTCGTTGATTATGCCAAGAATTCTATTCACATCTTCTAATCCTATCCTGCCTTGAGCAAATGAAGCTATCTGGTCTAATATAACTTGAGCATCTCTCATGCTGCCATCAGAATGCTTGGCAATCAAGCTAATCGCCTCATCTGGCACATTCAGCTTTTCCTCTCTTGCAATATATTTTAGATTCTCAAAAGCATCTTTTGGGGCGATCCTTTTAAAATCAAATCTCTGGCATCTTGAGAGTATGGTCTGTGGAACTTTATGG
>JAHFGO010000038.1 GCA_023247385.1 Candidatus Omnitrophota bacterium
ACTTCGCGCGAAAGCACCACTATCTTTTCATCTTTACCGCCTATCTCTTTCCAATTAGCGATCTTCCCGGTAAAAATACCTGCTAACTGGTTTATGGTAAGTTCTCTCACAGGATTTTCTGGATTAACTACAACTGCTAAACCATCTAAACCTACTTTTATTTCGTAAGGATTTATTCTTCTTTGTTTTGCTAAAGCTATTTCTTTTTCTTTAATATTCCTTGAACTCATGGCTATGTCACACGTGCCGCTTATTAAGCTAGAAAGTCCTGTCCCAGAACCGCCTCCTGTAACAGCAATAAAGTCACCCGTATTCTTTTCCATATATTTTTCTGCCCATGCCTGTCCCAGATTTACCATCGTATCCGAACCCTTAATCTGAATTGAATTTTTCCCAGATGCGGCAAATGCAAAAGTTGCAAATATAAATGCCATTAAAAAAACTAATCTTTTTTTAAACATAGTTCCTCAAAATAGCGCGGGCGAGGGCTTCATCCTTTCGTATTTGATTTACCAGCGCATCCCTATCTTTAAACTTCGCCTCATCTCTCAATTTTTTTATAAAGAGTATCTCGATCTCTTTATCGTAGATCCTTTCATCGAAATCGAATATATGGACTTCTATAGTTGGTTCTTTATCCCGAGGGCCATAGAATGTAGGCCTTCTGCCTATGTTCAAGACGCCTTTAAAAAGTCTATTTTTAAGGCGCACCAAAACTGCATAGACGCCGCTTGGCGGAATAGCCTCATGATGAGGGTTTATATTTGCTGTTGGATACCCCAGCACCCTAGCCAGCCTGGAACCGCTTATAACAGTCCCTAATATAGATACTGGCCGGTCTAAAAATTTTGACGCTTTGGCGATATCGCCGTTTGTAATGAGCTTCCGTATCAGGCTTGAACTCACGATATCTTTACCTATTGTAATCGGCTTTACAATCTTCATTCTGAATCCAAAGCGTCTCGCAAGGCTTCCTAGCGTTTTCACGCCTGCCTTCGCGCCCTTGCCGAAATAGAAATTTTCGCCCACATATATTTCTTTGGCGCCGATTTTAGAAATTAGTATCTCCTTTACAAATTCTTCCGGAGATAGATTTGATATCGTTTTTGTGAAATTCACTACAACCAATAAATCTATGCCAAGCTGGTCGATGAGTTTTATTCTATGATTTAATGAAAGCAGGCTGGGGATCCAAGATGATAAGTGCAGAACCTTCAAAGGATGCGGATCAAATGTCAAGGCCACACTTTTCAGATTCAGTTTTTTGGCGCGCCGAACCACCATCTCTATAATTTCCCTATGGCCAATATGAAGGCCATCGAACACGCCTATAGTTACAACTGATCCTTTTGCTGCTTTTTCTATGCCTTTTAAGCCCCTGACGACTTTCATATGCTACCTCGATACAATTGCATATGGAACTTCTCTAAGTTAAGAGTCTGGTTTCTGCAAAGTTTCATATAGTTGACAACCTCTTCTCTAAATCTACTTTATTAAAATTTTTTAGCTCATCTATGCCGAGCGCCTTATCGAGACAGAAGGCGCCGGATCTGGTTCTCTTCAATCTGGAAAGATATGCACCGCACCCAAGGGCGTGCCCAATATCAATACAGAGTTGACGAACGTATGTGCCCTTGGAGCATACGAGCCTAAATGAAACCTGTGGAATAGCGGTTTTGAGTATATCAATTTTTTTAATATGAATTTTTCTTGGACTCAAACTTACGTTTATGCCTTTTCGCGCCAGCTCATACAATTTTCGACCTTTGAATTTTACTGCTGAATACATTGGCGGGAGCTGTCTGATCTCGCCTAAAAATTTTTTAAACACTCTTTCGACCTCATCCTCTTTAAAATTGATTTCTTTACCAGAATGCTCTATCTTTCCCCATGCATCTCCAGTATCTGTGGTCGCACCCAACACTAACGTTGCTTCATACTCCTTGTCGTCGCTCGCAAAAATGCTCGACGATTTTGTATATTTGCCTACCAAGACAACTAAAAGGCCAGTGGCCATGGGATCCAGAGTCCCTGCGTGGCCAACTTTCTTAAGCTCGAATCTTTTTCTTACGAAGTCAACGACATCATGACTCGTCATCCCCTGCGGTTTATCTACTACTAGTATCCCGTCCACGGAGCACCTCTTCAACCTTTGCTAAAACTTTTCTCTTAACTTCATCCGGTCTTCCATCTACGATACACCCTGAAGCCTTTGCGTGGCCGCCACCGCCAAAATAGGCCGCTATTTTGTTCACGTCCACATCATCGCCTTTCGCCCTGAAACTAACATTTATCCTGCCCGAGTCTATCAAATCTTCCTTGAATATTATCGCCACTTTTACCTTGTCTATCGACCGCGCATAATTTACAAATCCTTCTGACTTTGAAACATCGGCGCCTGTCTGGTTTAACATATTTCTTGTAATCTCCAAGTAAGCTACATCCCCTGTTTTATTTACCTGAAGAGTAGATAAGACCATTCCTAAAAATTTTATATCTGCAACAGACCTTCGCTCGTATACATCCTCTGACACTCTCGCTGGATCCACGCCATATCCCAAAAGCTCACCTGCTATCTCATGGGTTACGCTGGAGGTGTTATCGTAATTGAATGACCCTGTGTCAGTGAGGATAGCTATATATAGACATAATGCTATCTCCTTGGTCAGGGATACGCCCATCTCCTTGAAAAGCCTGTAAACCATCTCGCCGGCAGAACTCGCATTTGGATCAACCCAATTTACCTGCCCAAATTTTTCATTGGAAACATGATGATCTATGTTAATTATAAGCTTGTCTTTTGATATGAGGTCTTTCACTTTTCCTATTCTTTTCAATGTAGGGCAATCTAGTATTAGAGCCGCATCGAAGACCAGATTCTTATCTATTCTTTTTGATATCTCTTCGGCTTTCGGCAGAAATTTATAATGCTCAGGCACTGAGTCGGAATCGACAATAAACGCGGCCTTGCCTAGGTTATTCAATAGCTCTTTCATAGCAAGCTGGCTGCCGAGCGAATCGCCTTCTAGATTCACATGGGCTGTTATTAAAAAACTGCTACTCTTCTTTATCGCCTCTATCACCTTCGTTATCATCGAGCTTCTCCTTTTTCAATTTATCCAGAATGTCGTGAATCTTTTTTGTGTGCTCTAGAGACTCGTCTATCTTAAACTCTATATCAGGCATAAACCGTAATTTTATTCTATCTGAAAGTAAACCCTTTATATAGCCCTTGGCGCTATTTAAACCCTTTAAGGCAGTGACCTTATCTCTATCTCCACCCAATACGCTGAAATAGACTCTTGCATACCTCAAGTCCCTAGTCAAGTCCACTTTCGTTATCGTCAAGAACCCAAGCCTTGGGTCCTTTATCTCATTCTGAACAATTCTGCTTATCTCCTGCCTCAATGCTTCTTGCACTCGTTCTGGTCTTTGCACACTCATAAAATTTCCATTTCAAAATCGATAATCTGGACATCGCCATTCTGCCTTATGAAATCTAATACTTTATCCAAAACGGTATTCACTTGTCTTTTATCAGGCCCTACTGCGGCGATCCCTAAAACCGCCCTCTGCCATTTGTCGTGGCTGTCAACCTCTGAGGCCGAGACATTGAAATTGTTGTGAATTCTATCCTTCAATCCCTTTACGATGGTGCGTTTATGCTTTAAAGAATTAGAATTCGATATGAATAATTCTACTCTGATGCCGCCTACCCGCATAATTTCTGAACCATCCTCCTCGCATACGTTAACTCATCTCTTTTTGTCTTAAGGCGGCCGTCTATTGTTTCATATAGTATTTTCTGCAGTATCCTCTTAAAGTCCGGACACGGCTTCAGGCCCATCGCTTTTAAGTCATCGCCTTTCACCTTTATCCTGATGCCATTATATTTTTGAAAAAAGTCCTTTATTCTCGATCTTGCAAGTTTTCCATGCCTGCCGGTCCTTGCCATAATAAGCAGTATCACTTCAAACGAAAGCGGCTCGAGAAGCCTATATACCCTGCTCGGATTAAAACGAGTTCTGGCGCTCAATCTATTTATTATTACATCAGCATACTTTTTATAAGAGAGTATCCTCATAGTCTCCCCTCTACGGAAGACAAATCTATCGCAGATACGCAAAACTTCATTGTAATTTAACTGTTCAAACAAGGCCATCAAATTTATGAGCCATTTCTCGATGGCTCGCTTCTTGAAACGAGAAGCGTCATACCAAGAGCAAGCCTCGCCTATTGAACTGTAAAGCTTCATTAGATTGCGATCGAGCTTGATGCCAGTATGTAGGAATCTCAGCTCATCCAACTCAGCCATTCGTTTTAGTGCCTTGAGAGACTTGTCTTCCTTCAAAATTAATATAATCTCATCCCGTATCCTTTGCGGCTCTACCTTCTCGAACATCTCCTGTTCGATAGCATTTTTTATAAGGTCTTCCGTGTGATGATCTATAACAAAACCAAACCTCTGTTCGAACCGCACTGCCCTGAATATCCTCGTCGGGTCATCTATGAAACTATCGTCATGCAAAACTTTTATGCGACCCTGCAGGAGGTCTCGTTCCCCTCCAAAGAAGTCTATCAATTGGCCGAAGCTTGATTTATTTATGCTTACAGCCATTGCATTTATTGTAAAATCCCGACGGATGAGATCGTTTTTTAATGAACTGAACTCCACTACCGTGGGAAGGGCTGCCGGCCTTTCATAAATCTCTTTTCGTGCCGTAGCTAAATCTATCTTCAACCTTTCTTTTGTGACAACAGAACAGGTGCCGAATTTCTTATGAATGACCAAAGACCCGCCAAGGTCCTGCGCCAGCATGTGGCCTATCTTTATGGCATCTCCCTCTATCACTATATCGAGATCCAAATTTTTCACACCTAAGATTAGATCCCTCACAAGCCCTCCAACGACGAATGCACTATAACCGGCTGAATTGGAGATACTGCCGATCTCCCGTAAGAGGTGCACGATGTTTCGCGGCAATAGCGCTGACATTTTCTTGGTAAGATTCAAGACAACGTTCTTCTTTATAGAACCGGGCTTTAGAAACAGGCTACCGTGGATATTTTTAAGAACATCCGTTCTATTTATGATGCCTATTACCTTTCCGCCTTTCAAAACTGGAAGCACGCCAATATCCTTATCCAATATGAGCTTTTGAATAGTATGTAAAGGCGCATTGGGTTTTACCGTTACAAACGTCCTCATCATATAACCCTTGATGCGCGAATAGCCAAAGCCTCGCTTTATCGCTTTATTAAGCCCGGCCAAAGTGATTATGCCTGCGATCTTGCCTCTATCTATAATCGGCATGCCGCCAATCCTGCTTTGCGATAGAATTTTTTTTGCCTTCTCAACCCTATCATTTATACTTAATGCATTTACCTCCTTGGACATTATGTCTTTAGCATATAATCTGACTTTTATATTGGATTTTAAAATACCTATCAATTTTTTCTTGACTGAATCCATATCCCCATCGCGGACTTTAGCGCTTGCGGCACTTGGATGGCCGCCGCCGTTAAAATGCGAAAGCACCTTATTTACGTCAACTGCCGGGATATTGCTCCTTGCTATTATATCCACCCTCTTATTGGGATGTTTTATGAACACGAATAATACAAGGATATTCTCTATTTCGATAAGTTTCTGAACAAGTAATCCGAGTTCGCCAATATAACTTTCGCTATCTATCTCAATTAGGGAAACGTTTATGCCCTTAATCGAGACTTTTTCAGTCGAGTTAATCAACTTTGTCAGAAGAGACAACCCTTCTTCGCTCAATTCTCTATTAAGATAACTTGACACCACAGATAGATTAGCGCCCTGAGAAAGCAGAAAACTGACCATGTCCACATCTATCTTTGTAGTGGTCCTGTAGGTAAGAGATCCAGTCTCTTCATAAATCCCCAATAACATTATTGTAGCCTCAAGATATGAAAGCTTTATTCGCCTTCTCTTTATGATGTCGGCCAGCATCGTCACGGTTGCTCCAAGATTTTCATAAACATCCTTATCGGCTACTATATCGTTCTTCATTCTTGGATGATGGTCATAGATGTGGATCTCCACACCCCTATCTACAAGTTCGCCTGCTATTCCTATTCGCGATTTGTGGCGCGTGTCAACCAGTATAAGCCTATCGACATCGTCGAGCTTACACTCCCTCTCTGACTCTACAATTATCAGCTCTTTGGCCAGGCTCAAAAATTCACGCACAGCCTCTTCTTGCGACCCTGGCAAAAGCAGCCGCGAATCGGGATACAGCTTCTTTGCCGCAACAAGCGACCCCAGCGCATCAAAATCCGCGTTTATGTGCGTCGTGATAAGGTCCATAGCATTACTCTCGATAAAATTTTTCGGGTCCTGCCGCTCCCATGGCCGCCAGGCCGGTGGGCTTCGCCTAATTTTGCTATCAAGGATGTTTATGGTTTATTTGATTAATTTGTATATCTTTAATCCTTACCGAACTACGCTTTAAGGTGCCTTGGGTGGTAGTTAGCCGTTAGCAAAATTTTACGGCTCAACCCACGCGGCCTGTCGGCCATTTAACCATTCTAGCGGTGGGCAGCTTTACCAGCGGGATGCCCTTGAGGCGTAAAATTTTTCGAATCCCGCCGAGACATTGAGTATCACAAATCTTGTATACACCAATGGCCGGCGGGACGAAAAATTAGCCGAAAGGGCACCCGCTGGTAAAGCTGCCCCTACGCCCTCGGGTGGAATTGCTTGTGAATCGACTTCAGCCTCTCCTTATTTATGTGTGTATAAATTTGCGTAGTGGAGATGTCCGCATGGCCCAGCATCTCCTGAACTACTCTCAAATCTGCGCCTCTTTCTAATAGATGCGTTGCGAAACTATGCCGCAGCGTGTGAGGCGCTATCTCCTTCTTTATGCGCGCCATTTTTGCATTCCGTTTTATCATCTTCCAAAAGGATTGCCTTGAGATTTTCTTTCCCAGCCGCGACAGGAATAGATGGGCATCCTGCTTATCTTTAAGAAGGCGCGGCCTCACTCTCTCCATATACCGCATGATGGCGTCTTTTGCGTTTTTGCCAAGCGGCACGATTCTTTCTTTGTTGCCCTTACCTATACATTTTATGAATCCGACATCTAAGTTTAACCCATCTATTGTGAGCTCTACCATTTCTGAAACACGCATGCCTGTGGCGTACATAAGCTCTATTGCTGCCTTGTCCCTTATGCCGATCCAGTCCCTCACATCAGGCGCCGCTATGAGCCTGTCGACCTCTGCTATCCCAAGCACATTAGGAAGCGAACGTACGAGCCTCGGCGACTCCAATACCCCTGCAACATCCTCTTTTGTCAGATGTTCTTGGACTAAAAATTTATAAAACATTTTTATTGCGACCAGCGCCCTGGATATGGAATTACTTGATATTCCTTTATCTTTTAAAGACAAAAGGTAGCTTGTTATCTCGTCTCTCTGAATCCTCTCAATATCTTTTATGCCTTTTGCCTCTATATGGCTGATGAAATGAATAAGGTCTGTCTTGTATGAAGATATAGTATTTTTACTCAACCCCCTTTCGACCGACAGATAGCTTAAAAATTCGTCTAATAATTTTTTCATAGAAATGGATTCGACTTTCTCTCTCGCCCAATTGTTGAGGCCTCTCCGTGCCCTGGATGTATAACAATATCATCGCCAAAGGTGAGAAGTTTCTCTTTTATGGATTTTAGAAGCAGCTCTTCATCTCCATAGGAGAAATCTGTTCTTCCAATACCGCCGGCGAACAAGGCATCTCCTGTAAAAATCGCACCATCCAACTTTATCGAGATCGAACCAGGAGTATGGCCAGGCGTATGAATTATCTCAAGCTCAAGGCCTCCTAACGGTATCATGTCTTTGTCCTCCAAAAGCCTCGCCGGCTTTGGAGATGTTACAGTGAATAAAAACATTCGTGAAAGATTCATATCAGGATCCGTTAAAAAATCCTTGTCGAGCCTATGGATGTATATCGGAGAATTGAAATACCCATTTGCAGCGATATGGTCGCCATGGCCATGGGTATTTATAACAAACTTTAAATCAAATCCGTTTTTGCGTAAGAAATTTTTTATACTATTCGGCTCAGCGCCTGGGTCCACTATGCAGGCTTCTTTAGTTACAGGGTCTGCTACGAGATAACAATTTACCGCCATGGGCCCGACTATAAATTTTTTTAGAAAAAATTTATCCCCCTGTTTGGGATTCATCATCGAAACTCTTCTTTAGGTAGTCTTTCACTTTATCAAAAACGAATTCTTTTTTTATGAAACGCTCTTCCCTTTCTAGCGTTCTTCGCACATAGTCTTTATTTGCCTGGGTGAGGTCTTCCTTAAATATAAGGTCTTTAACCTTCTCCATCTTCTCTATATGAGGTGCTAGCACATCGCCCTTTTCATTTATTAGGATATTGCGCATATCGTTAAGATTTCCCATGATCTCTTCAATACATCTCACATCCTTCTTGTGATTCTGACCCAGGACCCTTATCAGTTCCGATTGCCATGATACCCAATACGCATAGTGTTTCTTATACAATTCAGGAGATGGCTTTTTCTCATAAATTTTGACTTGATAGATACGCGGCATCTTAACAGGTTCTTTCTTCTTGCGTGTAAATTTCTTCCTAACAGCCTCACAGCCCGTAAGATTTAAAATAATTGAACATATCAGAAAAAAGTAGATCCATTTCTTCATCGCATCACCTCACGATTTTCTTGAACTCTTCTTCCGTGATGATCTTAACGCCCAAGGCTAAAGCCTTATCCAGTTTTGACCCGGGCTCCTCACCCAAAATTAGAAAGGAGGTATTTTTGCTTACGCTGGAAGAAGGATTACCCCCCAGTTTCCTCACAGCTTCTTCAGCTTCAGCTCTGGTCAAGGACTTCAGGGTACCTGTTATGACTACGCTTTTCCCATCAAGTCGTCCGCCTTTGGTTTTTATTTTGGCGCTAGACATACGCAAGCCTGTCTCTTTTAGCTTCTTCAATATTTTTAGATTTTCTTTGTTATGGAAGAAGCCATATATGGATTCTGCCATCACAGGCCCGATCTCATTTACTTTCGTTAGTTCCTCTATGCTTGCGTCTTGTATTTTTTCTATAGAGCCAAAATGGCCGGCAAGCACCCAGGCCGCATGCTCGCCCACATGGCGAATGCCAAGCGCATAGATTAACCGATTCAGGTCATTGACTTTACTATTTTGAATGGCGTCCATCAGATTCTGAGCGCTTTTTTCTGCCATCCTCTCTAAATTTTTGACATCATTAAATTTTAAATAATAGATATCGCCATAATCCTTTATCAAGGCCTTGTCAACGAGTTGGTTCGTAATAGCATCTCCCATGCCTTCGATATCCATGGCATTTCTGGATGCAAAGTGCAATATTGCCTCTTTTATCTGTGCAGGGCACCCAACATTCTCGCACCTTATGGCCACCTCTCCTAAGTCCCTGGCAAGTTTTGAGCCACAGACAGGGCATTCGGTCGGAATCCGAAGCGGTTTCTCGCGGCCTCTCCTTTTATCCTTGGCGACACTTAAGACTTTAGGTATTATTTCGCCGGACTTCTCAACATAAACTTTGTCTCCGATTTTTACGTCTAATCTCTCTATCTCATCAAAATTATGCAGTGTTGCCCGAGATACGGTAGTCCCGGACAGATGCACTGGCTTCAGAATCGCAACAGGCGTTATGGCTCCGGTCCTGCCGACCTGAACTATTATGTCCTTGACTTCTGTCAGCGCCTTCTCGGCTGGAAATTTATAAGCGATTGCCCAGCGCGGGCTCTTTGTAGTCATACCAAGTTTCTCGCGTTGAGCAAGGTTATTCACCTTCAGCACCATCCCATCTATTTCAAACTCTAACTTATCTCGCTTCTTCTCCCATAAATTGCAATATTCTGTAACCTCTTCCACATTGCTGCAGAGTTTGTAATACGGATTTACCCTGAAGCCCGCTTCCTTCAAATATTCCAAAACCTCGACATGAGTTTTGAAATCTGTTCTCTTATAATATCCTACGCCCCAGATATATATATTGAGTTTACGCTTTGCCACTATTGAAGGGTCTAATAGTTTTAATGACCCTGCAGCCGCGTTTCTTGGGTTTGCGAAGAGCCCTTCGCCCTTTTTTTCCTTCTCGCGGTTTATCTCAGAAAGCGCTTTCCTAGTCATATACACTTCTCCCCTAATTTCTATCGACTCCGGCACAATTCCGGCTTCTTCTCTGAAAACAAGAGGTATTGATCTTATCGTCTTTAGGTTATTCGAAACGTCATCTCCATTTACACCATCTCCTCTTGTAGCACCCAAAGATAGCCTCCCATTCTTATATAACAAAGAAATACTCACGCCATCAAATTTTAACTCGACCACATATTCTACCTTCTCGCCTTTTAAATTCTTCTTGACCCTTTCATCGAACTGTCTGATTTCATCAGCCGAGTAGGTATTATCCAGGCTCATCATTGGAACTATATGGTTTACCATAGGGAATCCCTTTACTGGCTCCCCCCCAACCCTTTGAGTGGGCGAATCGGGCGTTAGGAGCTCCGGATTATCATCTTCCAAGTCTTTCAATTTTCTATAGAGGTTGTCGTATTCTTGATCAGATATTTCAGGCTTGTCTAATACATGATACAGATAATCGTGGTGTCTGATAAGTCGCCGTAATTTTTCTATCTCGCCCTTTACATCTCTTGCAGACATATCTCTATCTCCCTTGTGAGAGCCTCGAAGCAAGCCAGGCTGGCAGCCCCGCATCTAAAATCTTTTTTTGGGTTGTCTTAATATCATAATCTACTCTTCTTATCTCAACAGCCCCGACTTCGTCGTCGTAAATGGCGTAAGATGCCCTCGGATCTCGATCCCTGGGCTGCCCTATACTGCCAACATTTATAACATATTTCTTGCTGTAATCAATTTTTATTTTAGCCTCTTGCGTATATCCCATCTTACCATCGTAGAAATAAAAAATTCCTGCTGCATGTGTGTGTCCAACAAAGCATAGAGGAGTCTTCATTAGCCTCATGGTAAAATAGGCTTCATCACCATTGAAGATGTAATAAAATTTTTCTGGGTCATCGAGCGAGCCATGCACTAACGTAAATACCTCTCCTTCGTAGACTAGCCTGAAAGATTTTAGATAATCCATTTCTTCTTTATTTAAAACAGACTTCGTCCATATGGCCGCCTCTTTAGCATATTCGTTAAAATATTCCAGATCTAATAGGTCAAGCATTCCCCAGTCATGATTTCCGGCTATCAAAATCTTTGGGGCGATAGACTGAACTATCCTTATTACGCCTTGCGGGTCGGCGCCATAACCCACAAGGTCGCCTATGCACAGATATTCACCTGTATCTTGAGTTGATATATCCTCTAAAACTGAATGTAGCGCTTCCAGATTACCGTGTATATCCGATATCACATAATACCGCATTATTCATACCTTATGTCGAAATAGCTAAATTCGCCGGTAGGCTCGCTCCATTCTGCATCTATATCCGTGATATAGTTCTTGAAGATGCTGTCCACCTTTCGCAAAAATTCTTTCAACGTGGAGATCTGGCCTTCGCAGATAACCTCTACGCGGCCATCTCTTAAATTCTTCACCCACCCCTTTATGCCTAAAGACGCTGCGATGCGTTCAGCCGTGAATCTGAAACCTACGCCCTGAACCGAACCAGAATAATATGCGTGTAGATGTTTCTTCATACGTATATGCGGAAAGTTCGGATGGTCGGGGCGGGCGGATTTGGTTACTACGGCCCCAGAGGGGCCTGCGTAACCTCCCCTCGCTCGCTGTCGGCCATCCCTCGCTTCGCTCGGGATGACGTCCGCGCACAATCAAAGGACGCCAGGGGCCTTTTCCTCGCTTCGCTCGGCGCTCGCTCGCTTCAAATCCGTGGCTCACGGATTATCAAAATATTGTTAATGGTCGGGGCGGGCGGATTTGAACCGCCGACCTCTTGGTCCCGAACCAAGCGCGCTAAGCCAACTGCGCTACGCCCCGTAAAATTTCGCTAGAAATTTCATAATATATTATCATATAAGGAAGGGGTGCGCAAAATAAAAATGGGGAGGAAATTAAGGTGAAAATTTTACCAGTTCTTCTCTTCAAAGAAGTATTCTGGATCCGTCAATATGGGCTTATAACCTTGTGGAAGCGGAATAGGGAAAGTAGCAACCTCATATACACCGACAACGGCTCGAAGGCCAGTCATGCCTACGCCTTTCAAAACTCCATATGTTAGGGCTGCCATTGGCCCGTCACTGTTATTCGTCCTTTTAATCTGCTCTAACACCTCAAATGGGCAAGTTACTACATTACAAATACCGCGGCCAAGTTTTTTAATTGGGTCATCGCAATACGCCGGCATTGACAAAAAAAGGACTATTAAAAATATTAACCCGATTAAAAGCACCTTTTTCATATCATCGGCCTCCAAATTTTACTTCGTAAAATTTGTCCCCACCCGCCATCGTTTATGGCAGAAGGCGAGGGACTTATTTCAAATATACCATGCGCGAAGAACTTTTTCAAACTTTAATTTAAACAAAACCCCTTTCCTTTAGGAACCCCTCTGTTACCTTTGAGCTTTGAGTCTTGAGCTTTGAGCTTTTATATATATATTTTCCTATAATGTCGAATTCTATATTCACTTCTTCTCCAATTTTCTTACTGCCTAGCGTTGTTGTCTTCAAGGTATACGGTATAAGATATACCTTGAATCTACTATCTGCGATCTCTGCGATAGTTAAACTGATCCCATCCAGCGCCACAGAACCCTTTTCAACTACTAAAGGGGTAAAGTCTTTAGAAAATTCTACCTCCACAAAAAACTCTTCACCCGTCCGCCTAATCTCTGTTATCCTACCTATGCAATCTATATGTCCTAATACAAAATGGCCTCCTATGGCTCCATCTGCCTTTAAGGAGGCCTCCAGATTCACGCGGTCATTATTTTTCAAAGTTACTAGATTTGACTTCCGCATCGTCTCTTCCATTATATCGAAATATAATGTCTTTTTCTTCTTTTCAACCAGGGTGAGGCAAACGCCATTAACTGATATGCTATCACCCATATCAACAGTCTTAGATATCTCAGTCGATTCTATCGCTAATCGTGACAGCGAACCCGCCCTGTCAAGTCTTTGCACGATTCCCAATTCTTTAGCTATGCCTGTAAACACTTACCTCACCTCAGCGTTAATTAAAATATCTTTTTCGAATTTTTTTATCTTGAGGTTTTTTAAAATAACAGCATCACTAATTCTACCTACGCCCCTTCCTTCAACAGGGGTAATTGCATCTTTGCCGCCGACTATCTTGGGAGCAATGAAGAATAAAACTTGATCCACGAGTTTTTCCTTTACGAGACTGGCTATAAGCTCGCCGCCTCCTTCGACCATGATATGCATTATCTGGATTTTGCCTAATGTCTTGAATAGATTTTTCAGGTCAATTTTTCCATTCTTCAATTTAGCAAATAAAAGTTTGGCGCCTTTGTCTTCATAAAGCCTCCTTTTGGCCATAGAGGCCTTTTTCGTAGTGGCGATCATTACAGGAGAGGAGCGAATGTGAGAAAACACCTTAGCATCTAATGGTGTATTTAAATATGTATCCACTATAATTCTTATAGGCTGCTTCTGAACAGGTAGTTTACTTATGAGCAGCGGATCGTCTTTTTTGACTGTATCGAAACCCACCATTACGGCGTCTACTCTCCCGCGAAGCCTGTGCACATAGCGCCTTGAGTCTTCGGAACTTATCCACTTTGAGTCGCCAGTCCTCGTCGCTATCTTTCCATCGAGAGACTCAGCTATCTTTACTGTAACATAAGGGATCTTTTTTGTTATAAATTTTAAATAAGGCCTATTTAAAGATAGTGCCTCTTCCCCTAAAATGCCTATTTTTGTTTTTATCCCGCATCTATTTATCTTCTTGATTCCCCTGCCATTATTTATTGGATTTGGATCCTTCATCCCGACTATAACTTTTCTTATTCCGCTTCTTATGATGGCATCAGTACAAGGCGGCGTCCTGCCGAAGTGGTCGCAAGGTTCTAACGTTACATAAAGACTTGCATCTTTTGCAGCCTTGCCTGCCTCATTAAGCGCATTTATCTCTGCGTGTGGCAATCCGGCTCTCTCGTGATAGCCCTTTCCAATTATTTTATCATCTTTCACTATAAGTGCGCCTACGGCTGGATTCGGATTAGTTAGACCTCGAGCCCTTGCGGCTAACTTAATCGCGATTCGCATATATTTCTCATCTGTGTTCACTGGCAATCTTTTTAGCCTCTTCTTTCAAATTTTGCACCAAATCATACGGCACCCTTACCTCACCAAGAAGCACCCGGCCCTTGCCAAGACCATGGCAATCCGACCCGCCTGTCATTAAGAGCCCGTGCTGTTTTGCCAACTCTTCATACCGTCTAACCGCCTTAGATTTATGGTCCGTATGATAAACTTCTATGCCCTTTAACCCATATTCTCTAAGCTCAGGGATATATTCATCTTTACCCATGACATCTGGATGCGCCAGGACTGGCACTCCGCCTACTCTCAATATCATATCTATGGCTTCTTGCGGCGAGAATCTTACATTCGAGACGTAACATGGTTTTAAAAATCCTATATATTTGCCAAATGCCTCTTTAAAACTTCTTACCGCACCACTTTTCAGCATGGCCTGAGCAACATGCAGCCTTCCGACAGAACCCTTACCCGCAAGTTTAAATACGTCGTCCGCACTAATCTTTACATTCGCCTCATTCAATTTCCCAACCATCTCATGTATGCGCTCAATCCTGAAATTTTGCATCTCTTTAAGTTTTTTCTGAAACCAATCTGCTTTCCAATTTATGAGATAGCCTAGTATATGTATTTCGGCATCCTGTTTTTCAACGGTGAGTTCCACGCTGGAGATAATTTCCACATCCAATACAGCCCCTATCCTCTGACATGGTTCTATACCATCAATAGAATCATGATCGCATATTGCTATAGCGGCCAGGCCTTTGTCCTTTGCGCATGAAACGACCTCTTCAGGGGAAAAGGTTGAATCGGAGTAGAAGGTGTGAACGTGGAGGTCTGCGTACTTCATTTAGATTGGCTTCTCTCCAGTTTATTTATATTGTCCAGAACCCCATTGACAAATTTTCCAGAATCCTTTTCTCCATATTTTTTCGCAATATCGATAGCTTCATTTATGGCTACTTTTGGAGGAATCTCTTCGGCAAAGAGAAGTTCATAAGTCGCAAATCTAAGTATATTCCTGTCTATCACCGCCATCCTTTTCAGCTGCCAGTTTGTTGTGTGAGCGGATATTAACTTGTCTATGCGCTCCTTATTCCCATAAACTCCTAAAACGAGAGCATTGGCAAACGCTTTCACATCAGGGTTGGCATCCTTATCATCTTGCCAAAATATGTCTATGCACTTTTTGGGATCCTCTTTCGTAATATCGACAGCATAGAGGATCTTCAGCGCAGATTCTCTCGCCCTTGTCCGTTTCCTCATGTCATTCTCCTATAAATTTTTCGGGTTCTGTGGTTCGGCTTCGCTCACCATTCCTCGAATGCCTCGACCATGCTCGGCATTCGTACCGAGCAAAGCCGAGGTACGAACCATCCCGAGCGAAGGCGAGGGACCGCTCCCATGGCCGCCAGGCCGGTGGGCTTCGCCGAATTTTGCTATCAAGGAATGTTTATGTTTTTGCTTATCTAATATATCATTACTGTTATTATGGTTAGTATGCGTATATGGTTTAGGTTATAGTTAGACGTTAGCAAAATTTAACGGCTCAACCCACACGGCCTGTCGGCCATTTAACAATTCTAGTAGTGGGCAGCTACCAGCGGGATGCCCTTGAGGCGTAAAATTTTGTGAGCGAGCGTCGCAATTGAGTAAAGTCTGCTGAAGGCGGACGAGAAATCTTAAATACATCAATTGCAGCGAGCCACAAAATTAGCCGAAAGGGCACCCGCTGGTAAAGCTGCCCAATGCGGCCACAAAAGTAAACGCCTCTACGCTTAAAGCCGAAAAATTTTGCGTTCCCGCGAAGCACAACCCCGAGAGGGAAAGGTCTCGATCCATAAAATTTTACACCTTATCGTACAAATTCGCCATCTCGATTGCGGATAGCGCTGCGTCGCGGCCTTTATTGCCGTCCTTGGTGCCAGCGCGCTCTATCGCCTGTTCAATATTGTCGGCTGTGATGACACCGAATATACACGGAGTTCCAGTATCAAGCGACACCTTCGCGATGCCCTTCGCTGCCTCGCTAGCGATAAATTCAAAATGAGGCGTTGAGCCCCTTATGATCGTGCCAAGACAAACAACCGCATCATACTTTTTAGATTTCGCCAATTTTAAGGCTAACATCGGCATTTCAAAAGCGCCCGGAACCCAGACCACATCAAGCGCATTGTCCTGCGCTCCATGCCGGGTAAGTGTGTCTATACACCCTTCGAGAAGCTTTGACGATATGAACTCATTAAACCGAGATATCACTATCGCAAACTTCCTCCCCTTAGCGATCAAATCAGCCTTTATTACATTTGCCATTTGCCACCTCCGATTTGTTATTGTTTTCGGTATACAAATTGTTATACCCTGATTTCGTGCCCTAACTTTTCTTTCTTGGTTGCTAAATATTTCCTATTCATTCTAGTTGGCCTAACCACGAGCGGCACCCTCTCCACAACCTTCAATCCATATCCCTCAAGCCCAACAATCTTTTTTGGATTATTTGTCAATAACCGTATATTCTTTAATCCAAGATCGGACAAGATTTGTGCCCCTATTCCGTAATCCCTCAAATCCGGTTTAAATCCCAAAGCCTTATTGGCTTCGACTGTATCTAAGCCCTTATCTTGAAGTTCATATGCTCTTAATTTATTTGCCAAACCAATCCCTCTACCCTCTTGCCGCATATATAGTATAACGCCGGCCTGACTTCTAGAAATGAGCTTCATCGCAATGCGCAACTGCTCACCACAATCGCATCTCTTAGAGCCGAAGACATCGCCAGTTAAGCATTCTGAATGAACTCTAACAAGAGTCTTTCTCTTGTTAGGTTTTCCCTTAACCAAAGCGAGATGGTGATATTTATCAATGAGAGACTCGTAAATAAAAACTTTGAAGTTGCCAACATCTGTAGGGATGACAGTTTCGGCTATCCTTTTGATCAACTTCTCGGATTTCCTTCTGTATTCTATGAGATCGGCTATAGTGCAGCGCTTTAAATTATGCGTTTTTGA
>JAHFGO010000104.1 GCA_023247385.1 Candidatus Omnitrophota bacterium
ATAGACGAAAGAAATCCTAAAAGACATATAAGCAAATTAGAAAAAGAGCTGCTTAAAGAGATAAATGCGGTTGGAATGGGGCCAATGGGATTAGGCGGCAAGACCACCTGTTTGGCCGTGAATATACTGGAAGAGCCTACACACATAGCGGGCCTTCCTGTTGCTGTCAATGTAAGCTGCCACGCCACACGAAGTGCTAAATATACTTTATGATGAGCCCAATCAAAATTCGAACACCTTTAACAAAAGATATTATAAAAGAGCTAAAAGTCGGTGACGAGGTATATTTAAGCGGCATCATATTTACGGCAAGAGATGCTGCACACAAGAAGTTAGTCGATACGGTAAAAAATGGCCACCGCATCCCTATAGATTTAAAAGATGCGGTGATATACTATGCAGGCCCTACGCCGCCCCCTCCTCGAAAAGTTATAGGTTCATGCGGTCCTACGACGAGTTCGAGAATGGATGCATTCACGCCTCCGCTTCTCAAGCTGGGCTTAAGCGGCATGATAGGAAAAGGGGATAGATCGGACGAGGTACGGAAGGCAATAAAAAAATATAGGTGTGTATATTTTTTGGCAACAGGAGGTATTGGGGCGTTACTTTCCACCAAGATAAAGAGAGCTCGGCCGATACTTTTCAAAGAACTTGGGCCGGAGGCGATATATAGATTGGAAGTTAAAGACTTTCCGCTTAGTGTCGGGATAGATTCGAAAGGGAGAGATATATATGAGAAGGCGCGATGGAAGAAAGAATAACCAATTAAGGAAGATAAAGATCGCGAAAGATTATATAAAATATGCGGAAGGGTCATGTCTGATAGAGCTAGGCGATACGAAAGTAATTTCGACGGCAACTGTTGAAGAGACTGTTCCACCATTTTTAAAGGGCAAAGGGACGGGATGGGTTACTGCAGAGTACGGCATGATACCCAGATCCTGTAAGGCGAGAGTTCAAAGAGAGGCAGCAAAAGGCAGGCTTGGCGGCAGAACTCATGAGATTCAGCGGTTGATAGGCCGCGCGATGCGGACGGTAATGGATCTATCCAAGATCGGAGGGCGGACCATCTGGATGGATTGCGACGTAATTCAGGCAGATGGCGGCACACGGTGTGCGAGTATTACAGGGAGCTTTATTGCGTTGGTATTGGCGCTTGAGAAGATGAGAGTGAGTGGCGTATTGAACGAGATCCCAATATCTGATTATGTCGCAGCGATCAGCGTAGGAATTCTCGAAGGTGAGCCAGTATTAGACTTAAATTACGACGAGGACTCTAGCGCGGAGGTTGATATGAATATCGTCATGACTGGGAAAGGCCAGTTTATAGAGGTTCAGGGGACAGCAGAAAAAAAGCCGTTTAAAAAAGAAGAGATGAACAATCTTTTAGCATTGGCGAAAGATGGCATAGATGAGTTCATTGCCATAGAGAAGAAGATCCTCAAAGGAATAATAAAAGGATGAGAGAGCTTGTCATCGCGACGAAGAATGAGAAGAAACTACATGAACTTAAGAGATATTTAAAAGAAGTAAATGCCAGGGTTATATCATTAAAAGATATTAAACAAGCGCCTCGAATAATAGAGGATGGGGAGACATTCAAAGAGAATGCAATAAAAAAGGCCTTGACAGTGTCTAAATTTACAAAAGGGTTGGTTTTAGCAGATGACTCGGGACTCGTTGTGAAAGCGTTAGGTAGTAAGCCAGGCGTAAAGTCGTCAAGATTTGCAAGTCCCAGAAAAAGCGATAGAGAGAATAACCGCAAGGTGCTTAAATTATTAGAGAATATACCAAGCCACAAAAGGCAGGCTAAGTTCGTGTGCGCTGCGGCTATAGCCGATAAGGGAAGGATAATAAAAGTGATAGAGAAATCTTGTAGTGGCCGAATCGCATTCGAGACTAAGGGTAGTTATGGATTCGGATACGACCCGCTCTTCCTAATTCCAAAGTATAAAAAGACATTTGGCGCGCTTGGGCTAAAAGTAAAAGACAAAATGAGCCACCGCTCAAAGGCGCTTAAAAAGGCCCGGGAGTTTTTAAAGAAGTATTTATAGCACTATTTCAATTCTGTGATATAATTTGACAAGATTATTCCCTCGCGTCTTTACGTAGGCGAAGGACGCTCGGGATGAAATTTCTATCGAAATTTCACGGGGCGTAGCGCAGCTGGCTAGCGCGCTTGGTTTGGGACCAAGAGGTCCTCGGTTCAAATCCGAGCGCCCCGACCAGTTTAATTGATTTGTCCCTGTAGCTCAGTTGGATAGAGCATCTGCCTTCTAAGCAGAGGGCCGCCTGTTCGAATCAGGCCAGGGACGCCAGATTTAACAAAAAAAGAAGAGTTTAAGAGCAAGATATGTTAATTTCCCAAGGATGAATTAGGGGTGTGAATTGTGATAAAACCCGTTTAAATCTTTTGAGAAGCGTGTTATCATATTCCTATGAAGAATAAAATCCTGATAATAGACGACGATAAAGACTTCGTAGATATATTGAAGCATAATATCGAGAAGAGGGGTTATGAGACTTCCTGCGCCTATAACGGCATGGACGGCGTAAAGAAGGCGAGGCTCGAACGACCCGATCTCATAATACTCGATATAATGCTTCCCGAGGTAGATGGTTATAGTGTCTCCCGTCTTCTTAAGTTCGATATGAAATACAAGAATACACCGATAATAATATTCTCGGCCAGTCGCGGAGATGTCTCTTCATTGAGCTGCGAGGTCGGCGCTGACGCGTACCTCGCTAAATCGGCGGATGCCGAAGAACTTTTTGAAAAGATAGAGTCTCTCTTAAAAGAGGCGCCGTTGAGAAAATTAGGTATCCGGATAGCGCAGCCACCGGCACCTTTCTCTGGGAAGGTTGTCGAGATAAGAGATTCCACGATCGAGGACTTAAGGTCGAGGATCAAAAAGCTTACAGCCATAAATGAAGCCAGTTACGACATCAATAGGTCTTTAGAGATAGATGTCTGCATAAAGAAATTGGTCGAAAAGACAAGCTCTATATTAGCTGCAGAGATAAGCTCGATAATGCTCTTGGACAAGAAAGAGAACGAACTTGTCCTTAAGCTTGCGAAAGGCATAAAGGAAGAGGTGGTGAAGAACGTTAAGATAAGATTGGGCGAAGGCGTGGCTGGGATGGTGGCTAAGGAAGCAAGGCCGCTTCTTGTGGAGGATGTAAAAAAGCATCCAGAGCTTAAGACAAGAGACAGTCGCAGTTATAAGACAGATTCGTTCATAAGCGTTCCGCTTGTGGTAGGTACTGAGGTTCTGGGTGTTGTCAACGTAACGGATAAGATAGACAAGACGAGCTTTACAAAGGAGGATCTCGATGTATTGATGTCGATAGCGACTAACGCGGCCGCATCTATCAAAAATTCCACCCTATATGAGGAATTGAAGCGCCTCAGTAGTGTTAAGTCAGATTTCATCACCACGCTATCCCACGAACTCAAAGGGCCGCTCTTTAACGTCAGGGGCGCGATCGGGATATTGCTGAAGGATTCTTATAATATGTTGAATGAGGAGCAGGCAAGGTTCCTCTCCATCGCTAAAGACAATATCGAAAGGCTGCTCCGTCTCATAGATGATCTCTTGGATATTGCGAAGTTGGAATCCGGCAGTATGACGATGAGAAGGGATAGATTTGATATATCGAATCTGGTAAGGTTTGTGGCGGCATCGTTCAGGGCGGCGCTCGATAATAAATCTATCAATTTTATCTTAAATGCGCCAGCTGACGAAAATATAATCTGGGGGGACGCTGATAGGGTCGAACAGGTATTGAATAATCTTCTAAGTAATGCCGTCAAGTTCTCGCCAGCCGGCGGAAGGATGGAACTTTTGCTGGAGGATGCCGGCGATAATGTGAGACTGATTGTGAGTGACAACGGGCCAGGCATACCCAAAGAATATATACCCAAGATATTTGATAAGTTCAGCGCCATATCCATAAAGAGGGACAGCATCGTCAAGGGGACAGGCCTCGGCCTCTCGATAACGAAGGACATCGTCGCTATGCATAAAGGCTCAATATGGGTGGAATCCGAGAAAGGTAAAGGCTGCAAGTTCTTTGTGGAGCTTCCAAAGGATTTGAGGAAGCGATAAATTTAAATTCAGTACCTGTAGCTGCTCAGTTGGATAGAGTATCTGGCTACGAACCAGAGGGTCGCAGGTTCGGATCCTGCCAGGGACGTCACTCTTATGAAAAATAGCATATTTTTATTCTGCATCACATTTATTATGAATAGCTTCGTGTGCGACAAATCTCTCGCACAATTAGTCGGCAGAGAAAAAACATTTTTAATAGAAGAAAGGATATCGCTAAAATCGCTTCCTTCCAAAATTAACGATTTACAGATCTGGATGCCGCTGCCCACAAACGATGCATGGCAGGCCATAGATGATTTTAAATTGACAAGCCCTTTCACTACACGCTTTATTACCGAGAAAGAATATGGGAACAGAATTGTCTGTTTAACTCCCAAAAATGGCGTTACGGATATTGGTTCATATGAAATAGTAATGTCCTATAAGGTGAGAAGGAGAGAGGCTGGAGCCTCAGATTACATGCCGGCCTATAATAAAGACCTTTCGCAGTTCCTCAAACCAGATGGCACCGTTCCAATTGGTGGGGAAATAAGAGAATTAGCCGAAAAGATAACGCAGGGCAAGGTTGGCGATTTAGAGAAGGTGAAAGCCACCTATGATTATCTCATCAATAATCTTACATATGCAAAAGATGGCCCTAATGTTTGCGGCATCGGCAATAGCCTTATCACTTTAAAATACAAGAAAGGGATGTGCACTGACTGGCATTCTCTGTTTATCTCATTGGTTCGTTCATTAGGTATACCGGCTAAATTTGAAATCGGTTTTCGGATCCCTGAGGGCATGGAAGAAGGGAAAATCGAGGGCTATCACTGCTGGGCTAAGTTTTATATAAAGGGTAAAGGATGGATTCCGCTTGATGTATCCGAAGCATATAAACATCCTGAAAAGAGAGATTATTTTTTTGGCCATATCGATGAGAATAGGGTTGTCATCACTACAGGCAGAGACATACGATTAGACAATTCTCTCAGAGCACAAACGTTAAATTTCTTTATTTATCCCTATATGGAGGTAAATGGTATACAGTCCAAAGTGGAGGGTATAAATATTTCGTTTAAAAAAGTAGAATAGGAGGGGGGTGATTTGAATGAAGAGATTAATTTGCGTGTTGTCGATTTGCGTATTTGTAGTGGGATTCTCCGGCTTAGCGTTTGCGATGG
The DNA here is from genome assembly GCA_023247385.1 of Candidatus Omnitrophota bacterium. Lineage (GTDB taxonomy): Bacteria > Omnitrophota > Gorgyraeia > 2-01-FULL-45-10 > 2-01-FULL-45-10 > JAHFGO01. The sequence continues at coordinate 5,276 of JAHFGO010000104.1, forward strand.
AGCATCCTGGCGAAAGGGTATCCGAACATCCTGGGGAAGGACCAGGCCACGAGCACCCTGGTGAGCATCCAGGCCAGATGGCAACGCTATCAGCAAATGAGATAATAATGGGAGTCGAAAAACATATCAGCGATGTAACGGCCACAAATAATGGGGTATTTCCTTTACGTGACACTGAAGAAAGTAAAGACCTACGTCTTAAATTGGTGAAGATACACAAAGACAAAGTCAGTTATATCAAAAAGGATGATGCTTACTTTGCCTGTACCGATTTCGGCACCGAAGACGGCAAGGATACCTACGATGTCGATTTCCGGATGAAGAAGGATGTTAGCGGCAAACTCAATGTCTACATGACAAAAGTCCATAAGAAGAATGGCACGCCGAGATTTGTTTATAAGGATGACGAGATAGTCGAAGTTAAGTAATAGTTTTGAATTGGTGGTGGCTGTAGTGTAATGGCAGCACGAGAGACTGTGGCTCTCTTAGAGCGGGTTCAAATCCCGTCAGCCACCCCATTTTTTCATAGGGTCGGTTTCCGCCACAAAAGAGAAGGGATAACTATAAGAAAATAAAAG
>JAHFGO010000039.1:0-15172 GCA_023247385.1 Candidatus Omnitrophota bacterium
AAAGCAAATTAGGCAGAAGAGCCATTCAGTATAAACTGAGAGATTGGTTGATATCACGCCAGAGATATTGGGGTGCACCTATACCAATTGTATATTGTAAAAAGTGCGGGATAGTTGCAGTACCTAAAGAAGATCTACCAGTCCTGCTGCCAGAGGATGTAGAGTTTAGACCCACTGGAGAATCTCCATTAAAATTTTCGGAAAACTTCGTAAATACAAAATGCCCGAAGTGCGGTAAGCCAGGCACCAGAGAGACTGACACAATGGATACATTTGTAGATTCAAGCTGGTATTATCTGCGTTACATAACACCCCATCTGGATGATAGGTCTTTTGATTCAAATTTAGTGAATAAGTGGCTTCCTGTAGATCAATATATAGGAGGAATAGAACATGCGATACTGCATCTATTATATTCGAGGTTCATAACGAAATTCTTATTTGATATAGATATGGTAGATTTCGATGAGCCGTTTAAAAATTTATTCACCCAGGGCATGATAATAAAAGACGGAGCAAAAATGTCAAAGTCGAAAGGGAATGTGGTAAGCCCTGATAAATTAATCGCCTTTTACGGGGCAGATACGGTCAGGCTCTATACCCTTTTCATAGGCCCTCCGGAAAAAGATGCTGAATGGTCTGACAAAGGCGTGGAGGGCGCATATAGATTTCTTGGGAGGGTCTGGAGGCTCGTAGAGAAAGTTAAAAGTTTTCCGCCTCCACAAAAAAGTTTCGGCGGATCCGCCGAAGCGCATAGCGCGAAGGCGGAAAAGTTCAAAGCTCAAAGTGAAAAGGAGATGGTTACCAAAGGCGAAAAGGATCTGAAAAGAAAGACTCACCAGACAATAAAAAAAGTAACAGATGATCTGGAAGGAGGGTTCCATTTCAACACGGCCATAAGCGGCATAATGGAACTTATAAATCAGATATATGATGTGATCGCTATGCAAAGCGATGACAAACACGTAACGGCTGTTTTGAGAGAAGCGATCGAGAGCGTGGTTATTTTGCTTTCCTCATTTGTGCCGCATATTGCTGAAGAGATGTGGCAAAATCTTGGTAAAACGAGCAGCATATTCAAGTGCAGCTGGCCTTCCTACGATAAAACTGCGATAGTCAAGGAGACTATTTCAATAGCTATACAGGTAAACGGTAAATTGAGATCCAAGATAGAGGTGCCTCTCAACATAGAAGAGCTCGAACTTAAAAATGCTGTATTGTCTGATCCGAAAGTAAAAAATTGGATTGGGGAAAAAGCTATTAGAAATTTTATAATAGTTCCAAAAAGACTGGTCAATGTGGTAATTTGATGGGCAATCGATGCCTATAAAAGATCATTCTGTATTTATCCTCCTATTAGTCACAATAACCTTTTTAGTTTATTACGATTCCTTTAATAATTCTTTCATATACGATGATTATCACTTTATTGTAGAGAATAAAGCCATTAGGAACTTTAATGTAAGGAGCATAATATCAAATTTTACTGACAGGGATTCAGTCTCGTCTTCGGAAGGTTTGTCAAAGGATGTATGGCGGCCTCTGATGACGACGTCTTTTGCTATAGATTATAAGTTTTGGAAATTAAATTCACGGTTTTACCACATTGAAAACACAATCTGGCATGCCGCCAACGTTGTATTAGTCTATATAGCCACATTTCTCATTTTAAATAATGGTTTGACAGCTTTCGTAACATCAGTTGTTTTTGCAATTCACCCTGTGCAAACAGAGGCGGTGACCTGGATATCCGGCAGGTCTAATTTAATATTCCTCCTCTTCTTTCTTCTATCTTTCATATTCCACATAAGGAATAGACGCCGCAAGAATCTTCTGGATTACAGCTTCTCCTTGATATCATTTACCTTGAGCCTTTTATCAAAAGAGATGGGTATCGTTCTGCCTCTTATATTAATTTTATATGATTTGCATTTTTCTAATGAAAGGGATTTAAAATATTATTTCCCATTCTTTTTGATCGGAGCCTTTTACATATTTGCGCGTTTTTCAGTGCTTGGGGTTGTTGCACAAAAAGAGGAATGGTGGGGAGGCAGCATATATTATAACTTTTTGGCAATGTTAAAAGCTATCGTAACGTATTTGAGGCTTCTCTTATTTCCAGTAAATTTGAAAATCGGGTATCTCGCAGGCATTCCAAAATTCATCTTAGATAAAGATATGATAATTGCGATTTCTATATTATTTTTAGTTGCCATCGTCTATCTGGTATTGCATAGGAACAAGACGCTCTCATTCTATATCTTATGGTTTTTTATAGCGCTTGTGCCAGTTTATAATATAGTGCCATTCAAGGCGGTTATGGCTGAAAGATTTCTTTATCTTCCTTTGATAGGGTTCGCATCTGTTTTTGGCATATTCTTCTCGAAAGTAAAAGGCACCGTGAGATATATCTTTATATTTATACTCATAATGTACGGGGTAGGAACGATATCTAGGAATGTTGAGTGGAGAGACGAGCTCACATTTTACATGCAAGACGCAATACATTCACCCACGAATCCCAAGTCTCATTATAATCTTGGCTACGCGTATGCGAAAGAGGCAGAGAAGAATGCTGCTTCAAAAAAAATGTCAGACTCTTATTACGCGTTGGCTGCGAAAGAGTTTTTAGAAACTCTCCGTCTTAAACCAGATTCTCAAGTTTCATATGTAAGTTTGGCAAATGCATATAATGCACTTGGCTTTTACGATCTTGCCGTAAAGAATTTCAGAAAGGCCATAGCGATAAAAGAGGATAGCGACGCCTATAACAATCTGGCCGTCTCATATTATAGAAAGCTCATGTATGATGAATCGTTGAAATATTGCAAGAAGTCCCTATATTTAACGCCAGATCATATCAATGCATATATAAATCTGGGCAACGCATATTTTATGAAACGCGAATATAGAAAAGCAAAAATGGCCTGGTTGCAAGCTCTCAAGCTAGGAAGCAAATTACCGAGCCTGGTTCAGAATATGGAAGATTTACAAAAGCTGGGTTATTAAATGTTCAATCTGCAAAAAATCGAAAAGATTATAATAGCATTTTTAATATCCACACTACTTCTGGGATTAGTTACTATAGTATATGAAAAGTCTCATCCAAGCATAAATGTAAGAGTAGAAAATTTTGACATAGATTCTCTAAAATACAGGGAGAAGGTGAATATAAACGAAGCCGGCGTAGATAATCTGATGAAACTAAAAGGCCTGGGTAAAGTTTTGGCTGAGCGCATAATAGATTACCGCTCTTCAAAAGGAAATTTCGTTTCCATTGATGAAATAAAAAATGTAAAGGGCATAGGACGAGCCCTCTTTGAAAAAATCAAAGATGATATATCCATAGAATGAAAAGGCCGATCTTTTATATTGCCACATTATTCTCCGTTGGTATAGTATCTTCCCGTTTCTTAGAGATCCCAATCTTTTATCCCATTTTATTAAGTGCCACTTTCGCCATACTTACCTTCTTGTTCTTAAAAGACGAGTTGCTTTCCCATACAAGTTTATTTCTTGCCGTCTTCTTTCTGGGAATGGCCTGTCACCAGAATTCAAATCTATTGGCACAAGATCACGTATCTAACTTTACACCCAGGGATTCAAAAAAAGTTTTTTTAAAAGGTGTGATTGTAGATGATCCTGTTACAAGCACGACTTTTTATAAAACAGAGAAGACGAGCTTCATATTGAATGCAAATTATTATAAAGAAGATTCTAAATGGTATAAGGTTACTGGTCTAGTCAAGGTCGATATACTAAAAAACCATGACAAGCCATTCTCTTTTGGGGATGAGGTGATCTTGGAGGGCATTATCTCAAAGATACATGGTTTAGCAAATCCAGGACTTTTTGATTACTCAAAGTATCTTGCGATGAAAAATATATATTCGATTCTTAGGATAAAGGAAGGGATGCTTGCAGAAAAAATAGGCAAAGACCAGCCAGGTTTCATAAAAAAGGCAGCTTATAAATTAAGGCACAAGATAAGAGGCTTGATCGATAGATATTTTGACGAGCCGCACAATGGTTTTTTAAAAGCGATACTGATTGGTGATCGCGCAAGTCTCGATAGCGCCATCAACGACGATTTTGTAAAGACAGGGACCGTTCATATCCTGGCGATAAGCGGTTTAAATGTTGTGTTGATAGCCGGTATATTTTTAACGTTTCTAGGTATATTTAGAATCCCTAAAAGGGCGAGCTTAGTTTTGACCCTTGCATTTTTGGTATTGTATTCTTTTACCGCAGGCTCAAGCCCGCCAATAATAAGGGCTACAATAGCCTTTAGCATTTTTGTCATAGGCTATCTGATCTGCAGGGATTCGGACGCCTTGAATTCCCTTTCAATAGCCGCATTATTAATACTTCTATGGAATCCGAAAGAATTGTTTGACCCGAGTTTTCAGTTATCGTTCATATCGATTTTAAGCATAATTATTTTTAACCCGGAAATGGACCGCCTATTGGGAATAAAGAAAGAAAGAATAAGCTCTGCAACGGGTAAAATTAAGCAGTATATATTAAAAAGCGTCTCCGTTTCAATTGCAGCATGGCTTGGTACATGGCCTTTGATTGCGTCATATTTTAATATAATATCTCCTATATCAATAATTGCAAATCTGGTCGTTATACCGATTATTTTTATCGTGACCGCAGCTTCTTTTCTATTCTTCATTACGGCCCTAATCCCGAATCTTTTTACTCTTCTATTTACCCAGAGCATATCTTTGATCGAAGATTTGCTTTTTTCTTTAAACCGTTATTTCGCAACGTTACAATTTTCTCATTTTAGAATAGGAACACCACCTATCGGATATTCTATTATTTATTATGCCTTCATCTCTTTAACGCTCATCCCAGCGCAAGTAGAATTTAAAAGCATGAAGATTCGTAGAAGAGAAATATTGATTATACTTCTTCTTTTCTTTAATATATTGATTTGGAAAGATGGAATAAATGCAAATAAAGGAATTTTTAGGATAACGTTTTTGGATGTCGGACAGGGCGATTCGGCATTTATAGAGTTTCCGGATAAAAGCAATATGCTGATCGATGGGGGCAAGGGAGGCGAGGAAGGGAAGTTTGATGCCGGAAAATCTGTTATAGCACCGTTTCTTTGGAATAATGGTATATTTAGGATCGATGCAATACTTGTGAGCCATTTCCACGAGGACCACCTAGGAGGAATAATATATATATTAAATAATTTTAACGTGGGTTGCGTCATTGATAACGGTGCAGTTGGATTAAATAATAGATTTTTTGATGAATATAAAAGGGTTGTGATAGAGAAGCGGATCTGTCATATCGTCGTTGGCGAAGGTGATAAAATAAAAGGATTTGATGATGTCAGAATTCTTATATTGAATCCCGAAAAAGGCAAGAGAGCTGCCGATTCAAATGAAAATTCAATAGTCTCAAAGTTTTTATATAAAAATTTCAGCATCATTTTCTGCGGCGATGTGATGGGAGAATCCATAAAACGATTAAATTCATATGGCGCATTTTTAAAATCAGATGTTATAAAAGTACCGCATCATGGTGGACATCTCGGTGAAGAGTGGGCTGTAAGGAATTTTTTTCAAAACGTTTCTTCGAAGATATCTATTATGAGTGTCGGTAAAATAGATAATTACAATATGCCATCAGAAAGTACATTAAACATCCTATCTTCTTTAAATTCAAAGAGTTACGAAACAAAAGATGATGGCGCAATAACTATGTGGATAGGATCATCGTCGGGTATCGGAAAAATAGAAATTGTGAATAAAAACTAACTTTTTTATACTTTATCTTGACAAATACACTTTTCTATGATACCTTTTATACAAAGTTAAATTAGGTTATATTTAGTAGACAATAAGAGAAAGTGTATCTTAAGTGGAAAATTTTAGCAGTAGAACAGAAGAGAGACGAAGATACCCAAGGATAGAGTCTAACCTGCCTATTCAATTTCGAAATCTAAGAAAAGGCACAGAGCTTCCTGTCGGATCTTTAACGAGCAATATCAGCGAAGGCGGAGTGCGCTTTAAATCCAATGAGTTTTTCTCTTTGGCCTGTCGCCTTATCGTGGAGGTAACGTTACCGACCGCGCATAAGCCCGTAAAGGCAATATCGAAAGTAGCGTGGATTAGAAAGCTTCCATCGAGCGATCAGTACGAACTGGGAAACCAATTCCTGGAGATATCGAAGGAAGACAAAACGCATATTAACAATTTTGTGAACAGCGTATTGAAGACAAATTTTTAGGCCAATCAGAAATTTCCCCAATGCCATCGATTTAAATTCCACTTTCCTTTGACTATTAACGCTTTTACATGGTATAATTCAGGAGATAAAGTTTAAATAATAATTCTATGGATATGATTAGACATGTTATAAAAGCAAATTACATAAATAAAGTTGTTCGTATTTTAATCTGTATAATCTTATTAAATATCTGTGTCATTATATTTTTAAAAACTGCTTCTGCATATTGGGTTTGGACGCCGGAGACAAAAAAATTTATAAATCCAAAATACGCAGTTAAAGACAGTCCTAAGGAACAGTTTGATTGGGCTATGAGCTTCTATGATACTAAAGACTATCAAAGGGCTGCAGTCGAATTCGAAAAGCTAACCAAACATTACGAATATTCCGAATACGCTTCAAAAGCGCAATATTATGTTGGCCTGTCATATGAGAATTTGGATAAATTTTATATTGCGTTTCAAAATTATCAGAAGGCCATAGATAACTTTCCCCATATTGAAAATATAGATGAGATCATAGCGAGGCAATTCAATATTGGGAAAATATATGCATCGAGGGATAGCCCTAAGATACTCGGCACAGACATAATGACATCTCTGGATAGAGCGATCGAGATATATAAGAAGGTAGTGGACAACGCTCCTTATGGGAAACTCGCCGATGAAGCTCAGTTCAATATGGGCGATGCGCTTAAGAGGGCTGAGAGATATGACGAAGCTATTCTTACATTTCAGAAGATAGTGGATGATTATCCTGCCTCTCGCTTCAGAGAAAAAGCGCAATACGAAGTTGCGTATTGTGCCTATAAAGCATCTCTTAAACCTGCCTATGATGTCGGCCCTACTGATAAGGCTATAAAAGCCTTTGAAGAGTTTGCTCAAACTAATAGGGACAAAGTATTATCTGATGAAGCGGACAAAACTATACGGCGGCTTAAAGAAAAAAGCGCTGAAAAGTCGCTTTTGACAGCTAAATTCTATGAAAGTCAAAAGCGATACGAGAGTGCGATTGTATATTATCAGGATATCGTAGATAGGTTTCCTGACGCTTCTTTTGCGGACGGGGCAAGGGCGAAGATAGAAGAATTAAAGAGGAGGGCGAAAGGTCCGGCATCCAAGGCCGCCTTAGATGTGCATAAGGAAAGCGTAAAGAAGGCCGAGATTAAAAAGTGGTTTCCATTTAAAGTTAATAAAGAGGCAAAACCACATGCGAAAACAATGGTCCATGAGGTGAATACAGAAAAAGTGATAGCGGAGCCTGCTATAGCGGAAACCAAGATGGTAAATCCCGAAACCAAACCCCGCATAAACTCAACTTTTCGCTCAGAGGGGCTCGGTGAAGCGAAGCCAGAAGGTGCCGAAGAGAAAGTAAAAATGATAGAGACAAAAACGCCAGAGCCCACAGAAGCAAAGTCAGAGGAAATGCAGGAGGCTCAAGAGGATGAGATTGAAAGTTCCGTGGAAAAGGTACGAGACTATTAAGATATTCATTTTATTGTTTGCATTCATATTTTTTATTTCAGGTTGCGGTTATACGACACATTCACTGCTTCCATCTAATTTTAAAACTATTTATATAGAAAATTTCACAAATAGTATTAATATAACTGCTGAGCAAAGCAATCTTCGAATGTATAGAGGGTACAAGCCTGGAATGGAAGTAGAATTGACGAAAGCAGTGAGGGACCGATTCCTCTTTGATGGAAATCTGAAAATTACAACAAAGGAAAATGCAAACATCATTTTAAAAGGCAAACTTGTAGATTTTAAAAGAGACGCCCTGAGATATGATGCCAATGATAATGTCGAAGAATATAGGCTAAAGCTTATTGCGAATTTGGAATTAGAAGATGCAAAGGGTGGTAAACTCTTGTGGAAGGAAAAGGGGTTTGCCGGAGAAACTACCTATAGAACAAGTGGAGCTCTCGCCAAGAACGAAGATGCCGCAGTGAAAGATGTGATTTCAGACCTCGCAAGGCGAATAGTGGAAAGAACCATTGAGGCATGGTAGAGCCTAAATTGTCAGTTTTTTTATTCATCGGAGAAGATAATTATCTGCGGGAAAAAGCAATAAAAGATTTAAATTCATCTCTCCTTAACGGTTCTTCTAGAGAGTTAGACTATAAGATTTTCTATGGAGAGGAAGCCAGTGCAAGGGAAATCCTAGGTATTGCTACTACAGCGCCATTTTTAGCCTCCAAGAGACTTATAGTAATAAAAAATTTCGAAAAATTACCAAAAGAAGATGTTCTCCGCATCATTACTTACTTAAGGAAGCCTTCGGAATCGACATGCCTTGTATTGGAAACAAAGGATGACTTTGTGCTCAAAGAATATGATTCAATAGCCAGATACGTCAACATAAAAAGGTTCAATACTCCGATAGGCCAAGAGTTGTCTTCTTGGATAAGGCAATTTGTAACTTCCAATGGCAAGTCTATAGAAGAAGATGCTGTTAAAGATCTGAAGGAACTGCAGGGGCAAAATTTGTCTATATTAGCACAAGAACTTGAAAAACTCATTACCTTTATCGGCGAAAGAGATCGCATAAAGCTTGATGATGTGGAAGCTCTCGTTGGAGGAAGTCTCACGTTATCAGCGTTCGAACTCACATGGGCTATCGAGAAAACCAGAATAGATGATGCGATACGCATCGTTTCAGACCTGTTATTGATAGGGAAAAAACACTATGAAATAATAGGGTTATTATGTTGGCACTTCAACAGGATCCTGAAAGCCAAGATGCTCGAAAGAAGAGGCGAAAGTCGTTTGAGCATAGCAAATAGTCTTAAGATATATAAGAGATATTCCGAGGATTTTTTCAAACAGCTAGATAGTACAGAAATAGCTCAGGTAAGGTCGAAGATGAAAATTCTTCTGGATGCAGATTTAGATATTAAAAGGACGAAATTCAATCCTGCGCTGATCTTGGAATTCACTATAATAAGATTATGTCTTAGCCAGTGACGAGAGCTTCTTCATAAGGCGGGATGTCTTTCTAGAGGCAGTATTATTTTTAATAACCCCTTTTGAGGCAGCTCTATCTATTTTTGACACAAGATTGTTCATCTCTTTTTTTGCCTCATCTATCTTCTTGTCGGACAGCAGTTTTTCGAACGATTTGGCAAGAGTCTTCAGCTCAGATTTACTGGATATGTTTTTGAAATGCCTGATTTTTGATTTTCTGAGTTCTTTATAACTGGAACGTTTTATCGGCACTTTTCACCTCTTCGCTTATATTGTGTCCGCCTTCGTGTATTGGGTTATTCAGAGTAGATAGCCTTCGGCGGACATCCGCCGAAGCAAATCTTCTATGAATAGCAAAAGCTGCAAAGGCGGATGCATTGTATCATGTAAAAAAGATTGGGTCAATATTTTTATATGAGTAAACGCAGTTTGATAAAATCTACAGGTGTAATAGGCATTGCCACAGCAATAAGTAGAGTCCTTGGGTTTGTGCGGGATATCGTCATAGCAAAATTTTTTGGCACTGCCCTTTATGCTCAAGCCTTTGTCGTCGCATTCAGAATACCGAATCTTCTTAGGGACCTTATAGGAGAGGGTGCAACAAATGCTTGCTTCGTGCCTGTTCTTACAGAGGAGCTGACAAAAAAAGGCAAATCGGAGTTTTTTAAGTTAGCACAAGTCATATTAAATATTCTGTTTTTGGCGTTATTGGTGCTTACAGTTTTAGGCATATTTGCATCACCCTTAATAATAAGATTGATAGCGCCAGGATTTCTTATCGATAAGGAAAAATTCCAAATTACTGTTACGCTTACACGGTTCCTGCTCCCATTTTTACTGTTGGTTGGCCTTTGGGCATATGCGATGGCGGTATTGAACTCTCTTGGCAAATTCGCAAGCCCTGCCTTCGGGCCTTCTATTTTAAATCTTTCAATGATACTCTGCGCCATGTACTTTGGCGAAAATGTCTTTGGGCTTGCAACAGGGGTATTGGCAGGCGGGGCGTTGCAGCTTTTTATTCAATTTCCTTCTCTTTACCTGAACGGATGGAGGATGCGGCTCACTAGGGAATTTATACATCCAAAGGCCAAAAGAATAGGCATGCTTTTGATACCTCGCGCCTTAGGTGCTTGCGTTTATCAGGTGAATGTATTTATAAGCACGATACTAGCCTCTTTATCAAGCATAGTAGGAGAAGGGGCAGTCGCAGCATTATATTATGCCAATAGGGTTTGGCAGTTACCTCTGGCGATATTTGGTATCGCCCTTGCACAGGCCGCCCTTCCAACTATGTCAAGGCATGTGGCATTAAATGATGTAGGTAAATTGAAAGAGACGTTGTTCTTCTCTTTAAAAGTCTTGTTATTTATCTTAGTTCCTTCCAGCATGGGGCTCATGGTTTTAAGCACGCCTATCACCAAAGTGCTTTTTGAGCACGGGGCGTTTACAACATATTCTACACAGATAACGTCAAATGCTATATTTTTCTATGCCATTGGATTAGTTGCCTGCGGCAGCATAAAGGTTTTGGTAAATACATTCTATTCTCTGCATGATACCATGACTCCTGTAAAAACCGCGCTCATTTCTCTTATTTTAAATATAGCATTAAACATTATTTTCATGCATCCTCTTAAGGTGGGGGGGTTGGCCCTTGCTACTTCCATATCCGCTTCTTTTAATTCTATAGCCCTATATATTTTATTGGGAAGACGATTAGGGGATTTGGGAACGAAAATGATAATAGATTCTTTTATAAGAGTCCTTTTTGCAAGCATCATTATGGGGATAGTTTTAAAGGTCATATTGATAGTTTTTTCGAATCTTACCTTATTCGGCCTGGCTGTATCTATTCTATCAGGACTAGCAGTATTTGTATTGGCCAGTTACTTATTTAATGTCAAGGAGCTGAAGGATTTTTTGACATGGATTATAAAGAGAAGGTAAAAAATCTACCAAATTCTCCCGGCGTCTATACGATGAAGGGTGAGGGAGGCGAAGTCCTATATGTGGGGAAAGCAGGTGATCTAAAGAAAAGGGTCTCAAGTTATTTCTATCCCCATCGCACGTTATCCGAAAGGATTACAGCCTTGGTCCAGCAGGTTAAGGATATCACTTATATTCCAACATCAACAGAAGCGGAGGCATTGATTTATGAGAATAGCCTCATAAAACAACTATCTCCCAAGTATAATGTAGCGCTAAGGGATGATAAGAGTTATCCTATGCTTAAACTCACTGTAAATGAAAAGTTTCCGCGCCTTTTTATAACAAGGCGCAAGATTAATGATGGCTCGATCTATTATGGCCCATATACGAACGCGAGATTACTAAGGGAAGCGGTAGTTCTGCTTAGGCAGATATTTCCCTTAAGGAGTTGTGGCAAAATGCCGAAGAATCCCTGTCTGGATTATCACATAAAACAATGTCTGGCTCCATGCATAGGCGAGGTCGATGAAACCGACTACAGCGAGATGATCGCACAGCTGAAATTATTTTTAGATGGGAAAAGGACGGAACTTTTAAAACGCCTATCCGAAAAGATGATAGAGTCTTCCAGGCAAGAGAAGTTCGAAGAAGCCGCCAAGATCAAGAATAGAATTGAGGCGTTGAGTGCTATCAAGGAGCGGACCGTCAGATACGGGCCTATGAGCGAACTGGAAGAGTTGAAGAATATATTGGGCATAAAAGGATCTGTTGAAGTCATAGAGGCTTTTGATGTATCGAACGTGATGGGTAAAGAGTCTGTCGGCTCAATGATATCATTTTATAAAGGAAGACCGAAAAAGAGCGAATATAGAAAGTTTAAGATAAAGACCGTATCTGGTATAGATGATTATGCTATGATGAGAGAATTGATAAATAGAAGGTACGCAAGACTCTTGGAAGAGAATAAAGAATTGCCTGACCTTATATTGATAGATGGCGGCAAGGCCCATTTGGCTAGCGCAATTGACGAACTTGAAAAATTAGGCCTTTCTAACATACCAGTCATTAGCATCGCAAAAGAATTTGAGCATGTATATGTGAAGGAGCAAAAAGATCCTATAACGCTCCCTAAAGAATCAAAGGCGCTTTACCTGCTGGAGAGGATAAGGGATGAGGCACACCGGTTTGCCATCTCCTATCATAAAAGTTTGAGATCTAAAAGAATTGCATCTTCAGAATTAGACGAGATTCAAGACATAGGCGAGAGAAGGAAGAGATCCCTGGTCAATCATTTTGGCTCTATAGACAAGATAAGACGAGCGAAGCTCGAAGAACTTTTAAAAGTAAGAGGAATGAATGAGAAATCAGCGCGAAGTATTGTCGAGCATTTTAAAAACTAATAATCTCACGGAGTTCGAAAAGGATGTATATAGAGCAGTTTCGAAGATCCCGAACGGCGAGGTTCGTTCTTATAAATGGGTCGCGGATAGAATCGGCAGGCCAAAAGCATTTAGGGCTGTTGGGAATGCGCTTAATAAGAACCCGTATCCTAAAACGATACCATGCCACCGCGTTATAAAGCAAGATGGTTCTATAGGCGGTTATTCTGAGGGTGCGGCTTTAAAGAAAAAGCTCTTGAGCCTGGAGGGCATTGACTATACTGGAAAGCGCTGTTATAATCGTAGCAAACTAGGAGATAGGCATGATAGAGGAGCTGAAAGAAGAATTAAAGATAGTCGAAGAGAAGCTCAAAGAACTAAGAGGTTATCTTTGACATCGCAGGCAAATTAAAGCGGATATCAGAGCTTGAGACGGAGATCTCAAAGTCAGACTTCTGGAAAGACGAGAATCGATCTAAGGAGATCATAAGGCAGCTGAAGAGCCTAAAATCTGTCACGGAGCCATTCGTAAAGATAGAGATCGACTTAAGAGATATAGAGGACATAGTCAATATCGCTGGCCCCGAAGATAGGGAATCGCTTGAGCATTTTAAGAAAGACATCACCGAACTAAAGCGTAAAATTGACACATTAGAGTTCAACAGCCTTTTAGGAGAAGGCTCCGACAAGAATAATGCCATCCTTAGCATAAATGCAGGTGCTGGCGGCACGGAATCCTGCGACTGGGCAGCTATGCTTCTAAGAATGTATACGAGATGGGCTGACGGTAAAGGTTACCAGACTACCTTGATAGACCAGCTTATGGGAGAGGGCGCGGGAATCAAGAATGCCACAGTCCTGATAAAAGGAGATTTCGCATACGGGTTTTTGAAATCAGAATCAGGCGTTCATCGCCTAGTACGAATTTCACCATTCGATGCCAATAAGCGGAGGCACACCTCTTTTGCCTCTGTCGATGTGATTCCAGAAATATCCGACGACATCGAGATCGATATAAAGGATTCAGATCTGAGGATCGATACATACCGCGCAAGTGGCAAGGGCGGCCAGCATGTTAACAAGACCGACTCCGCGGTCAGGATTACCCATACGACAACAGGCATTATTGTACAATGCCAGAATGAACGTTCGCAGTTTAAAAATAAGCAAATGGCGCTTAAAATCTTGAAGGCGAGGTTATACGAAAGGGAACGAATGAAGAAGATGAAGGAACTTGAGAGCGCATACGAAGCAAAGAAAGAGATAGCATGGGGAAGTCAAATCAGATCCTACGTCCTACATCCTTATTCCATGGTAAAAGATCACAGAACAGAATACGAGACTGGAAACGCACAGGCTATGCTCGAGGGTGATATAGATGAATTTATAGAGGCATACCTGAAGTGGAATAAAAAGAAACCGGAAACCAGTAACCAGTAACCGGATTTTTCTGGTTTCTGTACTCTGGTTTCTGGTTACCACGAATATCCATGATCAACTTTATTTTAAAAAAGATATTGGGAACGCAGAATGAAAGGGCATTGAGATCTTTGAGGTCCATCGTCGAATCTATAAATGCTTTTGAGGGACAAATCTCGAAGCTCTCCGATACCGAGTTACGACAGAAGACAGACGAATTTAAAAAACGGATAGCCGAGAAATATAAAGATTATAAAGATGAGCTGGTGGAGCTGGACGAGACATTCAAAAATTCTACATCGCCCGATGAAAAAGAGCGAATAAAACGTGCTTTACGAAACATGAAAAATAAGATATTTGAATACGTATTGCCAGAGGCTTTTGCAGCTGTGCGGGAAGCGGCAAAACGCACAATAAACATGAGGCACTTCGATGTCCAGTTATTGGGCGGACTAGTCTTACATCACGGCAAAATCGCTGAGATGGCAACCGGAGAAGGAAAAACGCTTGTGGCCACCCTGCCAGTATATCTGAATGCCTTGACTGGAGAGGGGGTGCATGTAGTGACCGTGAATGACTATCTAGCAAAAAGAGACAGGAATTGGATGGGACCTGTCTATGAATTTTTGGGCTTGACGATCGGTGTGATACAGCACGATATGGACCAAAAGTCGAGGAAGGAGGCATACGCTTGCGATGTGACTTATGGCACGAATAACGAGTTTGGGTTTGATTACCTTCGCGACAATATGGCGGCGGGGCTTGAAGATATGGTTCAGAGGCCGTTAAATTATGCCATTGTTGACGAAGTCGATTCCATACTGATAGATGAGTCGAGGACGCCGCTCATCATATCAGGGCCAGCAGAAGAATCTACGGATAAATACTATATAATCAATAAGATTGTCCCAAGATTGAAGGGCAAGACCATAACCGACAAGGAAGAGATTGAGGCGAAATATAAGGGCCTCGACATCGAGAGGGGCATCGATTATGTAGTGAATGAAAAGAACCACACGGTGAATTTAACCGAAGAGGGTGTTTTGAAATGCCAGCAGATGCTCGGGGTAAATAATCTATACGATGACATACAATCCGAATGGGAGCACCATATAAGACAGGCCATAAGGGCGCATGTCCTTTATAAAAAGGATGTGGACTATGTAGTCAAAGATGGGGAGGTTATCATCGTTGATGAGTTCACAGGCCGCCTCATGCCTGGGA
>JAHFGO010000039.1:15182-17186 GCA_023247385.1 Candidatus Omnitrophota bacterium
CGGTCTCCATCAGGCAGTAGAGGCTAAGGAGGGCGTCAAAATAGAAAGAGAAAACCAGATGCTCGCCACAATAACATTCCAGAATTATTTCAGGATGTATAAAAAGTTAGCCGGCATGACAGGAACCGCAGAGACTGAGGCAATAGAATTTAGCAAGATATACGGTTTGGATGTCGTTGTGATCCCGCCTAATAAGCCGATGCATAGAACAAATTATCCCGACGTCATATATAAGACTGAAAGGGAAAAGTTCAATGCTGTCTGTAAAGAGATATCCGAACTCTATAAAATAGGCAGGCCCGTTCTAGTTGGTACAATATCTATAGAAAAATCTGAAACATTGAGTAATCTATTGAAGAGAGCAGCCATCCCTCACCATGTGTTGAACGCAAAATATCATGAGATGGAAGCTCAGATCATCGCTAAGGCTGGACAGAAATATGCCATTACGATTGCCACTAACATGGCCGGTCGAGGCACGGATATAGTGCTGGGTGAGGATATTGCCCACATGAGCGGGCTCCATGTCCTCGGGACAGAGCGTCATGAAGCTAGGCGCATAGACAATCAGCTGCGCGGCCGTGCCGGAAGGCAGGGCGATCCAGGATCGAGCAGATTCTACCTTTCTTTAGAAGACGACCTCATGAGGATATTCGGGTCCGACAGGATAAAGACGATTATGGATAGGCTTGGAATGGAGGAGGGGCAGGATATACAGCATCCGTTCATCACAAAAGCCATTGAGACTGCCCAGAAGAGAGTAGAACAGCATAACTTTGAGATAAGAAAACACCTTTTGGAATATGATAATGTCATGAATAGGCAGCGAGAAGTAATTTATGAAGAGAGGCGGAACATCCTGTTTGGCAAAGAGTTAAAGGATTACATTCATGAAATCATGGAAGAAGTTTTGGATTATGCTCTAGATACATATTTAAATGAAAAAGTAGGGATAGACAAATGGGACTTAGACGGCCTAACGCAATACCTTGATTCCAGATTCTCTGTTAAGACGAAAGACTTGAACTTAGACCAGATGCGCAGGCCGGATATTAGAGATACGATATTAGGCCGGATGAAGGAGATGTACGAAGATAAAGAAAAGGCTCTTGGCGCAGAGATGACCCGACATCTAGAGAGGATGATACTGCTGCAAGTTGTAGATTCCAGATGGAAGGATCATCTGTACGCCATGGATAGTCTGCGCGAAGGCATAGGCCTAAGGGCATATGGCCAGCGCGACCCATTAGTAGAGTATCAGCATGAAGGCTATGCCATGTTCATGGATATGATAGATAGAATAAAAGAGGAGACGCTTGAATACATCTTCAAGATAAGGGCTATACGAGAAGAAAAAGAAGTGGCGGTCTTCGACCTTTCGCGGCAGCAGCTTTTACATGAAGAGAAGAATCAATTTCAGGATCTGCCATTGAAGCAAGATGAAGGCGATCTTGTGCCATCATATGAAGGACAGCTGCCAGACCAGCGCGTTGCCACTTACAAAAGAGAGACGGCTAAGGTCGGTAGAAATGATCCCTGTCCATGTGGAAGCGGCAAAAAGTACAAGAAGTGTTGTGGGAGATGAAAAGATCCTTTCTTGTCATATTATCCGCCCTTTTTCTTATACTGTCTTTTCCGGATTTTAACTTTGAATTTCTCGTATGGATAGGGTTAGTTCCATTATTTTTTGCTATCGAAGGCAAGACCCCATCCAAAGCATTTCTAATATCCTACCTTACAGGAGTTTTATTTTTTTTAGGGACGATCTACTGGCTCGTCCATGTCACCCTCCCAGGAATGATTATAGTTGTGTTATATTTGGCGTTATATTTTGGGCTTTTTGGTTTGATATTTGCTTACAGCTTTCGGCTTACACCTTTCGGCTTATTAATATCAGCCCCTGCTGTCTGGGTGGCGCTGGAACTGGGCCGTTCTAAATTTTTAAGTGGTTTCGGCTGGGCGCTCTTAGCCCATTCTCAAAGCTATAATTTACCAATAATTCAA
>JAHFGO010000146.1 GCA_023247385.1 Candidatus Omnitrophota bacterium
TATAAAGGTCAAATTCCGCTGTATCATATTGATTTGTATAGGCTGAATAAATCGAGCCCGCTCGACGCTGAAAGTTATGAAGAATATTTTTATGGCGATGGCATAACCGCCATAGAGTGGGCAAATAAGATTCGCAGATTTCTTCCGCCAAGACACATAGAAGTTAAACTAACAGTTGCAGGTGAGAATAAAAGAAAAATTGAAATACGAAAAATGGCAAATAATAAATGACAAAATCTAAAATCTATGAAGATATTAGCTATAGATACATCAACTGATTATTTGAGCCTGGCCGTGCTGGATAACGGAAAACTACTAAGCCGATTTCATAGGAAAGCACATATGTCCCATTCAAGACTACTCGTCCCGGCGATCGACAGGATTTTAAAAAAATCACGGCTGAAATTAAAAAAGATAGACTATTTTTGTATAAGCATTGGGCCAGGATCTTTCACGGGACTGCGCATAGGTGTTGCAACCGTAAAGGGATTGGCTTATGTGCTGAAGAAACCAATTGCAGCAGTCCCTACGTTAGATGCGGTGGCTCAAAATGCAAAATATTTCAATGGAATAATCTGCCCAGTTTTAGATGCGAAGAAGAATAAGGTTTACGCATGTGTATATAAATCAGATGGAGATACCATTAAAAGGGTATCAGAATATCTTCTCCTCAGCGTTGGAGACTTAATGAAAAAAGTAAGTAAGTATAATAAAATATTATTTTTGGGGGATGTTATTGGAAAAAGGGAAAATTGGCCCGCCTTCGCATTTGACAAAAAAACTACGAGATGCTTCGGCGGGCACATCCGCCGAAGGCTATCTTCTGTGAATAACAAATCACACGAAGGCGGATGGCATCCTAGGGCTGATGCGGTGGGTAGACTCGGGTTGGAATATATTAAAAAAAGAAAATTTACAAGTGCTGAGGATTTAGAACCGTTATATCTCTATTCTAAGGAGTGCGACATAACAGGCAGATGAAAGAACTGACAATAAAAACAAGAAACGGCGCTGCGCGCACCCATTATCGCCCAACGTGGGCTGAAATTAATTTAAAGGCGATAGAATATAATTATAAACAGGTCCGTAGGCTCATCGGTAAAAATATAAATATAATGGTTGTAGTCAAGGCAAATGCTTACGGCCACGGAACAGTTGAGGTATCGACTGTTCTTGAAAAACTGGGAGTGGATTATCTCGGCGTAGCGACAATGGATGAGGCCGCCAGACTTAGAGACCACGGTATAAAAACTCCGGCGCTCGTGTTGGGATCTGTCCTGCCGAGCGAGGTACGCGCTGCGATGGAAAGGGATATAACCTTAACACTATGTAGCGATGAGATATTAGATGCGATTAAAAAAGAAACCAGAAACCAGAGTGCAGAAACCAGAATAAAAGTACATATTAAAGTGGATACGGGTATGGGCCGTATTGGCATATGGCATGAGGAGGCCTTGGATTTCGTAAAAAAAGTCTCAATAGAAAAGGGCATAACGTTGGAAGGGATATATACACACTTCTCAAGCGCCGGGAGGGACGATTTTTTCACAAATTATCAGATTGAATCTTTCGAAAAGCTTTTGGTGGAAATCGAAAAGAATTGGATAAAGATACCTCTAAGGCATGCAGCAAATTCCATAGCTACTGTCGATTTTAAAAGATCTCATCTCAACCTGGTCAGGCCCGGCCTTATAATATACGGCATGTATCCAAAACACACATTTCCAAAATTGATAAAACTAAAGCCAGCAATGTCTCTAAAGACGAAAATCGTATACATAAAAGACACACCGCCTGGTCGCTCGATAAGCTACGGCAGGACCTTCATAACACAAAAGCCTACAAAAATAGCTACGCTGCCAATAGGCTATGCTGATGGTTATGGCAGAAATCTCTCCAACAGGGCCGAGGTCTTGATAAGAGGCCACCGTGCCTCAGTCGTAGGAAAGGTTACTATGGACCAGACAATGATCGATGTGGGGCATATAAAAGGCGTTAAAGTTGGGGATGAAGTTGTATTGATAGGTAAGCAGGGTCTCGATGAGATAAAGACCGAAAAGCTGGCACGACTCGCAGGCACGATCGCCTATGAAGTCGTCTGTTCCATCTCGAACCGCGTACCGCGGATCTACAAGTATTAGTCAGAAATTTTTCGGATTCTGCTACTAAATGGCCACCTCGGCCAGGGGGCTTCGCCTAATTTTGCTATCAAGGAATGTTTATGGTTTTGCTATTTAATATATCATTACTGTGCTTGTGGACACTATGCGTATATGGCTTAGGTTATAGTTAGACGTTAGCAAAATTTAACGGCTCAACCCCCATGGCCTGTCGGCCATTTAATCAGACATCGTGTCACCCATAAAATTTTCATGCAATGATAATTAGTTGAGCAGCTACCGGCGGGCTGCCCGCAGATCGCGTAAAATTTTGTGAGCGAGCATCGCAATTGAGTAAAGCCCTGTACCATATGGTACAGGGCGAAGAAATCTTAAATACATCAATTGCAGCGAGCCACAAAATTAGCCG
>JAHFGO010000147.1 GCA_023247385.1 Candidatus Omnitrophota bacterium
AATTAGCATAACTATGTAATCCTGATAATAAATAATTTACACCAAAATAAGTAAAAAGCATTGCCAGGAATCCCGCTACCGATAACCAGGCTGCGCCTTTTCCCTTCCACACTTTTTTTTAGACGGGTGTGCAGATAGATAGCGTATAGGATCAATAAAAAGATAAACCAGGGGAAGAAATAGACGTTGACCTGCTCCTGCGGGATAAGCGTCCCAACGAGAGATGTGCCGGCTATTATCGCAAGCAGCCATATTACAAGTTTAATCGAACAAAAAAACTGCCAGACCCTTGTCTGTTTTATTGACATGCTCTCGCTTTCTGCATAGAATATATCATTTCAAGCTTATCATATCCTCCTCAATGCATATTCCGCAGACCTTACTGTTTTTTCAACATCCGCCTGGCTATGTTTTGCAGAAATAAAATTTGCTTCGAACTGTGAAGGTGCAAGGTATATGCCCCGCCACAACATCTCGCGGAAAAAGATGGAGAATGTATCCACATTACATGTAGATACATCATCATAATCGAGTATCTCTTTTTTCCCAGTAAAAAACAAGGTAAACAAGGAACCACATCCTTGTAACGTTATCCTGTGTGCTGTGCGGTCGATAACCTGCCGTAAACCTGACTCAAGGGCCTTACTTAAGTGTTTCATTTTATCATAGAACTTATTTTTCATTAATATGTGTATGGTAGATAGACCTGCCTCCACTGCCACAGGGTTTCCGGATAGAGTTCCGGCCTGATATACGGGGCCATCAGGAGAAAGAAGGCTCATGATCTCAGCCTTACCTCCGAAAGCGCCAATAGGAAAGCCTCCACCCAAGATCTTGCCCAAAATGGTAAGATCCGGCCTGATCCCGAAAAGTTCCTGCGCCCCACCTAAAGCCACGCGGAAACCTGTGATTACCTCATCAAAGATCAAAACGATGCCATTCTGATTCGTTACCTGTCTTAACTTCTTTAGAAATCCCGGTTTTGGCAATACCACGCCCATATTTGCCGGTATGGGTTCAACGATTACGCAGGCAAGGTTATTTTTTTCCTTCGCAACCACCTCTTCAAATTTTTCTATATTATTGAAAGGCAAAGCGATCGTATCCTGAGCAATGTTTTTATTTACTCCGGCTGAGGAAGGAACGCCGAAAGTGGCAGAGCCGGAACCTGCCTTGACTAAAAGACTGTCGGCGTGACCGTGATAGCAACCTTGAAATTTTATTATCTTCTCCCTCCCTGTAAACCCTCGGCTTAGCCTTATGGCACTCATCGCTGCTTCGGTTCCGGAAGAAGTGAGGCGAACTTTTTCGATAGAAGGATAAATTTCAGTGATCAATTGCGCCAGCTTTGTCTCGACTTTGGTAGGCGCA
The DNA here is from genome assembly GCA_023247385.1 of Candidatus Omnitrophota bacterium. Taxonomy (GTDB): domain Bacteria; phylum Omnitrophota; class Gorgyraeia; order 2-01-FULL-45-10; family 2-01-FULL-45-10; genus JAHFGO01. The sequence continues at coordinate 1,372 of JAHFGO010000147.1, forward strand.
CCAAAACTCGTGCCTTTTTTTAAAATCCTGGCTACCGGTTTTATTATTCTCTCATCGGCATGGCCTAAGATCAGCGGGCCCCACGACATAACGTAATCGATATATCCGTTTCCATCCACGTCATAAATATGAGCGCCCTTGGCCTTGGATATAAACACCGGATCCATGCCAAGGGCTTTAAAGGCGCGCACCGGACTGTTTACGCCGCCCGGAATAAACTTTTTTGCTTTGCGGAAATATTCTTTTGACTTTTTTAAGTTAAGATTTTTCATATCTAGTATTTTGCGGCTGACTTCTTATATTCGTAAGAAGAGAACAAAACTTTATAATCCTTACAGGCCGTCTTTTTGGAGATGTTATTGACCACATTAAAACATTCATTTCTAGTCTTTCCATGTACCATAGAATAAAGATTATAATTCCAGCCGGGGGCTTTTTCTCTCTGATAACAATGGCTTACCTCGTCAAAAGCGGCCATTACGCAGCCAGCCTTATCAATAAGCTCTTCCGGAATATTCCAGACCACCATCGCATTATACCTAAAACCTATTTTTCTGTGATTAAGGATTGCGGAAAGCTTGCGCATGTGCCCGTTCTTCTTGAAGAACCGTATCTGTTTTAGAAGGACCCGCTGTTCTATACCGAGTTTACGGGCTAAATCCATATACGGCTCTTTGGTCAAAGGCATGTCCATGGAGATCAGGCTGATTATGGCTTTGTCAAGTTTTGATAGCATCTTATATATCTTCACGAAGAAAATTTCACATTAATTTTAAATGACTTTACAGTTGGAAACTCCGATATCTTTTCGATATATTTATTTTTTTTAAGCTCACTTATTATGTGCGCAAGGCGCTTCTTCTTACTGGCGATCAGTGTAAACCATATGCTATATTCGCCATTCCTACTGTAATTATGGGTAACCTCTGGATAGAAATTTATTTCCTTTGCTACTCTCTTGACATTGCCGGGAGCAGTTTTTACTGCGACCAGTGTAGAGACGAAATTAATTTTATTTGGAGAAAAAACTGCGCTTATCCTGCGTATAATACCTTTTTTTTTGAAAAAGGTAATTCTGTCAAGAAGAAAGTCTTCGTTAATATTTAATTCCTTTGCCACAACCTCCCACGGCTTGGCTACAAATGGGATA
>JAHFGO010000148.1 GCA_023247385.1 Candidatus Omnitrophota bacterium
CCTAATATGGAGATTAAACTTATTAAGGATATGAAGGACTCTTTGCGTTTTGCAGCCAGATATCTAAAGGCTACGAAAAGTTGCCAGCTCATTTTATTCTTCTATCTTATTTCTCCGGCTTCAGCTGCGGAAATAGAATAACATCTCTGATGGAAGGTGAATCGGTCAAAACCATTACAAGCCTATCTATGCCCACTCCAAGGCCGCCGGCAGGCGGCATCCCATATTCGAGCGCTCTTATGAAATCCTCGTCAATCTTTCGACGCTCGCTTCTCGTGTTGCGCAGTTCGTCGCTGAATCTCTTCTTTTGTTCAATAGGATCGTTCAATTCAGAATATGCGTTTGCAATCTCCATGCCGCCCATATAGAGCTCGAATCTATCTGTAAGAAGAGGATTGTCAGCCTTCACTTTCGCAAGCGGGCACATCTCCTTAAATATGTCTACAACAAATACTGGGTGATTACCTGCCTTCGGCTCTACGAGTTCTCCCACAATATTTATAATTTGAGTCCGTGATATATCTTCACCTTCTAACTCGATCCCTTTCTTCCTTAATTTTTTAACCCATTCCTCTTGCTTATCAGAAGGAGCGATCCCGAACTGTTCATTCATCAGATCCGCAAAGGATACCCTCTCCCACCTTGACAAATCTATAGCCTTCCCCTGATATTCCAATGTCGTCTTTCCGAGAACTTCTTTTGCCAAAACAGTTATAAGCTCCTCTGTCAGCTTCATCATGCCGCTGCAGTCTGAATAAGCCTCGTATACTTCAAGCATTGTAAATTCAGGATTGTGTCTAATGGATATCCCCTCATTTCGGAAATTCCTGTTTATCTCATAAACCTTTTCAAAACCGCCCACAAGTAGCTTCTTCAGATACAGTTCTGGCGCTATCCGAAGATAGAGATCTATGCCGAGCGCTTCATGATGAGTTTTGAAAGGCTTGCCAGCTGCCCCGCCAGGGATTGGTTGCATCATTGGAGTTTCGACTTCAATAAAACCTTTCTCATCAAGAAATTTTCTTATATGGCTAATTGTCTTGGAACGCATGATGAATACATTTTTGACATCGTCATTCACTATCAAATCAATATAACGTTGTCGGTATCTCGTCTCGATATCTTTCAACCCGTGCCATTTCTCAGGAAGTGGCCGCAACGCTTTCGCGAGAATTTTCAATTCCTTCACAATGACCGTAGGTTCTCCAGTGCGGGTCTTGAATGTTTCGCCTTTTATGCCGATGAAGTCTCCTATATCAATGTTCTTTAAAAGAAGGAAGTTAGACTTCCCGATTATGTCTTCTTTTGCATAGACCTGAATCTTACCTGATGAATCCTTTATATCATAGAATATGCTCTTGCCATGCACTCTCGCTGCCGTAATGCGGCCTGCAAGAACAACCGTCCTGCCTTCTAGAAAATCTCCAGTTAAATCTTTTATGTGTGAAGTGACACCAAATCTTTCGCCGTAGGCATAGATGCCACTTTTGGCAATATCCTCCAACTTAATCTTTCTTTGTTTTATAAGGTCATTCTCCTCAAAATGCTCTGGCATATTTTTATCTTTTTTTATGGTTGGTTTTTAATATTTCCAAAAAGATACCTACTATCGTCGGATCGAACTGCGTGCCGATGCCATTTTTAATTATATTTATCGCCTCTTCTTTCGAATAAGCTTTTCGATAAGAACGCTTTGATGTAAGGGCCTCATATACATCCGCTATGGCAATGATGCGCGCTCCCATTGGTATCTCTTCGCCTTTCAGCCCTGCTGGATAGCCTTTCCCATCCCACTGCTCATGATGATAAAGCAAGAGCGGTATCAACGGATGCATCGTATGGATGGGCCTTATTATATCTACACCTATTTGCGGATGGTCTTTTATCTCTTCAAATTCCCTCTTCGTGAGATTTCCTTTCTTCCTTAATATTCTGTCACTTATGCCGACTTTGCCCAGGTCATGCAGTATCGCCGCCTGCTTTATATGCTCTATCTCCTCTTCGGATAGGTCTAATCGCTTTGCAATCTCAGTTGCATAATATACGGCTCTTTCAATATGCTTTCCGGTCACATGATCTTTTGCCTCGATCGTTCTTGCAAAAGCGGTTACTGCTTCGACTATGCCCTGATGCCCTCGCTTATTAAGATTATTTATCTTTACCTTTAGCATTCTAATCTCAGGGTTCTCCTCCGTTGCCTTTTTTATGTCCGGAAGATACTTCTTTTTCAAATCTAACGATGAACAGACCGTATTGCCGCCTTTCTCTTTGGCCATACTCATGGCGCGGTCAGAAATTTCAACAAGATCCATGCCCCTATTCACCTTGTCTTTTGGATATGAACTAACCCCGATGCTCAATTTAAGTTTAATGGCATGTTTCTTATCGCCAAAATTTGATAAGGATATAGCCTTTAGGAGCCTTTGGGCCAACGTCATCACACCTTCTCTGTCTGTGCCTGGAGATATGATGATGAATTCCTCTCCTCCATATCTAATAACTACATCATATGGTCGTACC
>JAHFGO010000040.1 GCA_023247385.1 Candidatus Omnitrophota bacterium
CTGTTCAGTCATCGTCTTAACCATTTTCAACAATAACTCCCTTAGGCTGGAAGGGTATTTGGATAACAATATCCCGGTGCTGCCATGCGTCTCTTCTAAAGAATATTTTTGATACCGAGGAATTTTTGCCTTGGGCATCTGGTCAGCAGCATATGAAGCCATCATATCTGAAGGTATTCCTTCAATCTCCCTAAAGCCAAAGACCGAACTGGCATTATGGGTAGAAGCGGATATCGCCGTACTTAAGAATAACCTCCTTGCCAGTTCTTGTGCATCAGGACCCAGGCCCATCTCTTTCCTTCGTTTCCTCTTTTTTTCAATGAGTTCTTCGCAGCCTTTCCACCATACACCGCCTTCGGCTATCTCTTTATCGGTAAAGGCGAAGCGCTTTTTGTTCTCTTTGTTATTTTCTATATTCACAACCTCAGCAACATATTCTTTCTTAGCTATCTTAGGTATATCAACCGCCTTTATTTTATGTCCTGCTGATCCTTTTTTCAGCCAATCAATAGGCTTAATGCTGCGCGCCTTATCCACCGTAACCTCAATCCCACTTTTACCTTCCTGAAGAAGCTGAACAACACGCCGTCCGTAGCGCACCCCGAGAAGACTATCATAATTATCGGGAGGAAGCCCTCTCAAAATATAACCGGGTATCGAGAGGCGCACATTATTTAGCACTTCGCCTTCCGTACCATAGCGCTTATCTCTTTCAAAATAGTCTGGATACTTTTGTTTTATGCTATTATAGAGTTCGATAATATAACTGTAATCTTTTCTATCACTGCTGTCTTCCGGAAGTTTACTCGTCAATGCGCCAATTCGTTCGACTAACTGTGGAAAATACCTTATCGCCAAAGAGAGATATTCAGAAATTCCGGATAACTTAGGATTGCCATGCACATCAAACTGGCCTTTAGCATGAAATTTTCTGTTCAAAAACGGTATCATCTTTAAGAATTCATAAAAAAGCGTATCTTCTGATTTTTTGTGTTTACCGGCAAAGTCCATAAAATTATAGCCTTCGGCCATGGCTACCGTTAAATGGCCATTCTCTAATATCATCTCTAAAACCTTAATGAGGACATCCTTGAAATACGACGGCTTTTCAGGTATAAGGATAAGGGATGCGTCGCCGATATCCTGAGATGCCAGATAAGTAATCCAACCTGTATCCCTGCCCATAAACTCGATAACTTGAATAAATTTCTCATCTTCCGCCATCTGGTGGGCCCGCAGTATCAATCTCCTTGCCTCAGAAGCCGCAGTATGAGAACCCAATGATTCTGCGAGGAAATCATAATCTATAGTCTTGGGTAAAGCTATGGTTGGAATACCGTGATTATGCAATTCATAACTTTGTTTAGAGTGGTCGTCGCCCCCTATAAATATCACACCGGCAAAAGGCCTGCTATTCGCCAAGATATTCTCTCTCTTGTCACTGAATCTTGCCCTGGATGAGCCGATATGAAGGCTTGGCATAGCCTTAAGTCTTTCTATCGCTTCAGGGCCGTATATCATGAGATAATCAACAAATTTATCAGGCTCAACGCCGAGACCTTCAAAGCCATTCATCACGCCGAGCACAGTATACCCATGCTTCGCTGCTTCCTTAACCGCGCCATAGTATGCAGAATTTGGCCCGGCACAATCTCCTCCGCTCATAGCAAAGAGATAAGTCTTTTTTGGATCTATCTCATACTTTTTGAGGAATCGCATTAATCTTTTAGAAGGCTTCTGTTCCTGTAGTTTCTCTTCGGCCCCGACCCCGCTCGTCGATCCGCGCGGCTGGACAGCTTGTCCCTTTAAAAACTTCACCACGCCATTATAAATCAGAAGCGTCCTTAAATACGAACCCAATAGCACATCTTCCCGCTCAAGGACGAAGCCTTGGAGTAGCTCGTTTTTCTTTTGGCTATCCACAAATATTGGCTGGGGAACCGAGACCGATATCTCAGAGGCCGCCATTTTAACGGCGCGGGCACGGCCATAGTCCAATTTAAATGTGTCATGTAACTTAACGGGATTAAGCTCTGGGAATTCTGACATCAACGTAGTTCCTTCTCGTATCCCCCCGTGTAAATATGTCCATGCATCCCCTACAAAAATATCTACATGTTTTTTCCCTTCCGTCATCTTCTCTATGATAAATTTAGCGAATATCGGAAATTGGCCTTTATCGACTTCATCGATAAATATAAAGTTATCCGCACCATCTAATATGTCTGAATTAACTATTTGTCCGTATAAGGTATCTGCGGCATGCCTAAATTCTGAGTTAACATCATATTCCTTCTCCATTAACTCCACCGCGCTATTTAAATATTCCTCATAACTCATTGCAGAGAATGCAGATTCGACAATGATATTGTCAAGTTCGTCAAATATATCTTCTCCCACAATGTCCCTAGATATAGTGAAGACCCTTGCATCGAACGGCTGTCCTGTTATGAGGCTCTCGTAATAGGCTGATTCGTAGTGGCTTCCGCAGGCGCGGCCAAGATAAATATATCGTGCAGCTGGTCTACCGGGGATAGTAGGTATTGAGTGATTGAAGTATGGCAGGGACTCCCCGAGAGATTGAAGTTGGTTATATGAATTTTTAAGAAATGGCTGGCTGGATTCTGTCTTTATTTCGTACTCATTGCCCTTCGTATTAATATTTTGAATAATATCGATGATAGTGTTGAGGTATGGTTCAAATTCATTTTTTCTTGATTCGTCGAGCTTCAAAGCCGCGATGATGTCGTTCGCCCTTTGTCTAAGCCTTTCTATTAATTCATCGCTGGTGAATTCTCTATACTTGCCGAGATCGTCTTTCGGGAAATCTGCCGTACTAAGCACTTGCCATAGCGCATGGACATTCTGAGAATTGATTGGCTGGCCTTCTTCCATTAACCTCCCGCTCGTTGATGCGCGGCCGGGGGTTTCAAATTTTTTCGAGAATTCCATAAATTTTTGAATCTCCGGCTGTTCCAATAGATGCTTTTTTCTCTCCTGATTCAACGCGTTAATCAGCCTCGATAATGCCCGAACGGCCTCTGAACGAATTCCCTTTGCTGTATCCTCTGCTATACTAATCTTAAAACCAGCTGGTAACGTGCCGCGGTCAAGATGATACTTTGCTAATACCTGTAATGCATCTCTTTCCTGCGATGTAACATAAAAATATAATAATTTAAATGTCTCCTGTGTTTTCTGTGACATGAGACATTCAGTAAGTCTAATTATCGCCTCTTTAGCTGCCTCAAAACGCAAAAAATCGCCTTCTATAATTTTTACCATACGCTCAGTAGTCATGCTTCTCAACTCTTTGCCCCATTCCACCATTAGGAAAAATGTAACTGCTGCTAGGTCGATTTGTGCAAGGGCAAATGTGGCATCTTGGCGGATATGCTCATTATCATCACTCAAGGCTACTACTGTTAAAACAGGAATCGCATCTTTTGCTGCTGGGCCGATTTTACCGAGGGCTATTGCGGCAGTTCGGCGGACATAGTCATCTTTATCCCGCAATGCCATTATTAGCGATTCTATTTCTTCAGGACGAGCTCCACTCGATGACCGGCGCTTTTCGCCTTGTGAATGAACATTCTTTTCTATTATGCCGCGAGTTGAAGCACCATATAAACCTCTTAAAAGCAATTCCGGATTTTCTTTTATAGCGGCTTCGATGCCAGTGGACGGAAGTATAAATTCTCCTGTGATCTCTTTCCCTCCAACTTTGAATATCGCCGCACCACCATCAAGTTCTCGCATCTCAGGTGGATACTCATTGCCTGAAACTAATAGTGCTAGTGTATAATTTCTATTCTCATCAATCTTAATAATAACATTATAAGGTATGCCTACTGTATCAGTGGAAATTTGGTAACCCTTTAAATATCTAATATCCATATCTACTTCTCTGGACATGGCTTGTGGATTACCAGAGATAAATATTCTACCATCTGTTGGCCAGCCCTTAAGCAGGCCCATTCTGACATTGTTAACAGCTTTTTCATCTTTCAGAGTGACTGCGCCTGATTTGATATTCTTAAAGAGGCTCGATCTAGCCTTTGTAATTTGCAGGTGGAAATGTAATACGCTTGCGGCCGCTCCAGGCGCGTTGAATATGGCTTCATACTCCGGGCCTAATGCTCTCATGAATAGGAGCCCATCAGCCACTCTTCCTTCAATATCCTGAGGAACTCGGTCTTCGCTTATCAAGAGCATATGATGCTCGCCAAATGGGAATATATTTATAGCCACCGCATATCGTCTGCCGTTTATATCGACTCTGAACATTACCTCATCTTCTGGGAGAACGCAGAACCTGCATGGTTCTCCCTCTTTGGTGGGCCTGTGGGGTTCATTCACATTATAGGTAACTATTTTGGCTTCCCTGCCTTTTGCCACCTCTTCTTTTTTCTTTCTCCACGGAGCGCTGTTGAGGGTTACGGTTAAGGGCATTTCAGTTCCAGCATCTCTGACAGGAGGTATCGTTAATTCTTCCGGTATTATTTTTCTTGAGCTATCAAGAAACTCTTGTCTGAATATAGGTTTTCCATCTCGCCTTGTGCCGGCAAGCATCTCTTCGTATCGCTTCTCAACTATACCTGCCAGCGCTCCCATCGCTGTATTCTCGTTTATCTCTATAGGGGCTTGGGGCTGCGCCACTGAGACAAGTAACCGTAACTGTGGAATAATTGTTTTTTCAAAGTAATTCTCAAAAATCTCATTGTATTTAAATGGGAACCAGTTCCTGATGTTATCTATACTGGCAGTAGATAGAGTGGTCTTGGACGTCATCTCGGTTAGATCGGCCATGTTCATATGTACCCATAAACTGCTCCTCTCACTAAATCCTATATTTTTTAGATATTCTCTTTGGCGATCATCTGGCCCTGTAGTGAATATCTTGTCAACTAAGCCTTGAGCTCGTAGATTTCGATGAACCTCCGCGAACCTATCGAGATATTCTTTGGCTGTCTCAATGCTGCCTTTACGCACTTCTCGCTCAATCATGTCATATGTCGTATCGACCTTTTCCTGAACAACAACTTCGTCAAATAATTGTCGCGTGCCATCCTCCATCACAAGCTCAACGTTTTGAACCGTTACATATTCAGCTATAGGCGCAGTCTGTCTATTCTCAAATTCGCGGTAATGAGCAAATGAATTGTTGATATCTTTTTCCGGATTTCTAACTTTTATGACATAGTTCGCTTCGGGATTCGAATAGACCGCAACATGAGTCTCTTTAGCAATCGTACGCAGCTTAACTGCCGAGATAAGGTTTGCGCTATCCTCTGGTATGGAAGCAGACTTGATTTTTTCAAATGTAATCGCTTCTCCGCTCGTCGATGCGCGCGGCGGCGCCTGAAACAACTTCAATCTTTCATTCAGTAGCCCTAATAGTTCATCGATGTTATTTATCCGCTCCATTAAGACGCTGCGTTCCTCTTTAAGTTTTTCCAATAAAGCGGCATCATATTCTTTAGCCGTCTTTATCATCACATCAATGATGCTCAATCTTTGTAATAAAGGCTCCTTTGCTCTTAGGCGATCGGATATCATAACGTTTACTGCCTCAGCCGTGTTAAGAGCGTTCACGTCATCGCTGGTATATAACTTCTCTTCAACTTTAGTCCTCTTAACTGGCGCGCTTATCCTTGATAAGTTATCAACGACTGTCTCAAGATCAAGCTGTGGAATCGCGCCTTTGTCTATCCTTATATTGCCTATCTTGACCTTACCTGACAATGCTGTATTTCCAGGTGTGTTTACTCCCACTGTAACTGTAATAGGCCTTGTAGGATTCGGAACAAAATCTTCGACAAGTACAAACCTATACATCGTCCTATGGCCTGTATTCTTTTTATATCCGGTATCCAACGATGTCTCAGCCGCAATATTTGCCCAATTTTTATATATATGCGGCCTCCAGTTGGTTCCAATAAGACTTCCTTTGATAGGTTTGCCGTCTTGGGTAAGCGTTACCTCCAGAACCCTTCCATCAAAATCATCCGGCATCTCAATCTCAAAAACAAATGCTCCACCCTGTGGCATTTGCTTGGCCGGTATCTCGAATTGTGTTCCCCATACACCATTTGATGAAGCAGCATCGTACTCGGTCATTCCTTTCTCAAGATAGCCAATAGGTTGGTCTATCGTCTCTTTTTGATGTGTCGTATTTTTATAAGTATTTAAATACTTTTCGCCCAATCCTGCGAGCACCTCTTCAAGACGATTCATAAGATACTTATGGTAATCCTCTCCAACTCTTCTCGCACCGATACCTTCTCCAGAGTAGTGCTCTCCGAACATCTCTATCGCTCTTAGGCTGGCCATGAGTGCTCTTCTGCTTATCCCAGCCTGCCGCAGATTCTTACGCTCCTGTAGACGGGCTTCTGACTTTCCATATTCCAATATCATCGACTCTATATATCCTGCCAAATTCCTTACATCCTCGCCTCTCTTTAGAGCTTTGCCAAATTCCTCTTCAAGGGGTTCGATCCTGCCGCCTTCAATCATGACATATGCCTGAACCGCTGTATCCAAACCTCTTGCTGCCCTATCTGTCCACATCCTTTGTGTCGTACTGGAAATAATCGGCATGAGCACAAGGATTAATAGCGGTAAGGCTACTAATGCTATGCCTTTATGCCTGTTCATCCAGAAAAATCTTATCTTCTCTTGGAAAGATTTAAACATAAAACCTACGCTCATCAATATCTTGGCAGCGTCTGTCCTGCCCCTTAACCAGAACTGCTCTGAGATCCACCATATCCCAACCAAATCGAATATCCCTCTCCTTAGCGCGCGATTAGCGGGTATATCCATATTGCTAAAGTATTCCGGAACCATAACCGGCGCAGGCACAAGATATTGATTCATATGATAGTTAAGCCTGCCTGCCATAAAGGCTCCGCGCCCTGTAGCATGTCTATAAAATTTATCGAAGACGAATGAGAGCAATAGCAACGTGCCGGCAAATTCAAGCGTCAGAGATACGGCGAGAGGAAAATATAATACAGATATACTGCTTGCGAAATATTGTAACGCTATCCCTGAAATGATAAGTAATAACCCAGCTATTGGAACGGCCGAAGACAGTTTGATATCGCCTTTCGATATTTTATTGACATCGTCTGCAGCTTTAAGTGTGTTGTTGAGGGCTGTGATGTAGCGGTTTTTTAACTCTTCTTTCTGCTCAGGATTCTTTAATATATCTGGCAGCTTGTCCTTACTATACTCTTTAACGACTTTTTCGAGCCCAAGCTCATTCCCATTCAACATGGAGCCGCTTACGCGTAGTCTTTTCAGCTCCTTATTCAATCTCTCTTTATATGTGTTAATAATCCTATCGACGAGTTCGTGGTCTCTTACATCCCTGACCAATAACTTTCTCTTCGGGTCTACCGGTTCACCAGCCAATATACTCAGCCTTTCGCCTGTGAGGAATTCTTCCATTCCGTAAAGATAACTATATTCGCCGAGGAGCATCCTGTGAATCGCTTCGTTCGTCGATTCCTCATTCTCGGGGGCGTATCTCCATATAGCGTACATTGACATGCCGGCGAGAATGATGGGCTGAAGAATATATATGAAAAGACCTATTCTCCAATTTGGAATATGGGACATAGCGTGGTTCATGAAGTCGATGATATTGCCAGAAAATTCAAATAGGATAAAGCCTGTGCCTGTCCCAAGTCCAAGATGCGTTGCGAATAGAACATTGATGACTGGGGCCAGGTAGAAGAGGATGGCACCTATCCCTATGATGAGGAGCATCGTATTACCAAAAGCTACGATAAATTTGAGATACTCACTGCCGGAGCTTTTAGCGACTTTTTCCAGCAACCAATTTCCTAATTTTACAAACCCGCGATACAAGAGATAGATGGTGAGGCCGGAAAGAAGAACCCCCATCCCGCTTACGCCGATCATGCTTGGGCTACCCAGGAAAAAGGCGACTCCGAATAATATCGTAAGCCTTATCATAAAACCTGAAAGGAATAGTATCAGGGTAGCCGCTGAAAGAGTAGTTATATTCCAATACTTAAAATAGCCGACTAACCATGCCCATATGTTTCCTAAATATGCATTTGAACCATATCCTCCTATAGCGCGGATAGGGTTCACCTGGAACTGATCGGATCTGTAAACACCCGACTTTACAAGGGGGTAGTAAAAGATATATCCTATCAGGTAAAATACCCATCCTCCCATGAAAAATCCGGCTAGGCCCCCGATTACGGAAGTGATCACTCCTAAAGGCGTAGCCTGAAACAACATCGCCATAACTACCCCGAACCCTACGAACTGGCCCACATACATAAATAGTGCTGGCGGGAAGGCTACTATAACCCAAAATGCTTGCAGTATTATCCATCTTTCCCTTTGGACATGCCAGCCATGACCAACTGCAGGAAGCAGCTCTTCCAGTATCTGGACGAACTTTCCTACTAACCGCGTGCACTTAAGCCCCATTATGGCAACGCGGCTTCCCCTCTCCGCATCCTCTATCTGATTGTACATATCCCAGACCCCGACGACGCGCAGGTCATTAAGATACTTGCGGAAGTTGGCTGACGGCGCTGTTATATACGATGGCCTAGCAAAAAATTCACATATGCGTATCACGAGCCTCGCGCACAGATTCCATGGAATGGATATAGGTAATAAGAATACACGCAAGATGAGATTAGACGGCCGGATCAGCACCCTATCCTTTCTCTCTCTTATCGTATTTTCTCTTGCGGTTTCTTCGCGATGTATTACTTCTCTTAAAGGATCCAGCCACAGCATGAGCTCTGCCCTGCATGAGAGCGGCAACTCTCCGACTGGCCCATATTTCAACTGCTCCAGCTTATGAATAAGGTTGCTTCTGGCAATTGACAAGGTTCGCCTCGTTTCGTCGTTAGTTTCTATCCTGAGCTTTTCTTCGATCGCTTTGATTGCATTTTCAGCCTTTTTTATATTCTCATGGTCGAAGATAACCTCTGACCCTGCGAGGTTCTCCCATACAAAGTTATTGCCCGTTCCTCCAAGGAACAAAAATCCGACTTTCGTCTGACCAATCTGAACGAGCGTGTGCCAGGTTAGATAATCAACAAATGACCATTTGGCCCAGTTAGGCATATCCATAGTAATATGGCGCAGTTCTGATTGTATGACATCCGGGATATTGCGCATCTTGAACTCGGTCTCCACATAGCATCTCTTCGCGCCGTAATAAACAGACCGGCCAGGATATCTTATATTGCCTGTTTTGATATCTAAACGGTACGTTCTAAGAAAAACATACAACTGATATCTGGCTCTTACTCCCTTATCCTGTGGAAGTGCGCGATTGTATATCTGCCCTAGCTTTAAAGTTTCCACGGCAAGAAGTTTCTGCAGATTGGTCCTCGCATCACCGGTTGCACGGCTTACCCTGTCTTTTAAATCATTAATACTATTTTGAATGGTGGTAAACTCTGTTTGGAGTTCGGCATTAGCCGCAACATGCTCATTAAACTCCTGTTCGATATACGGAAGAATATCCACTCCATCCACGATGACACGATGGACTTGGCGAGCTGTATAGCCTGCCGCTTTCATCAACCCTTTCAGCCTGATATCGAAGTCTCGCTCCAATATTGGCTTCTGCCTATCTATATCTATGCCCCACTGCTTCACATCCTCTTCATTCGCAACTTTCGCTACCATACCCCTCTCTTCCATTTCATAAGCCTGCTCTGTCTGCTCCCTTATGGCTCTCTTTCGCTGCTCCATAACGGCGGCCTTAGCAATAAGGTCGAGTGGGGTAAGGATGTCTTCCTCGTCAACCAGTTCCACATAATCGGAAGGTTTCTCATTCTTTTTGCCATAATCGTATTTCAGCTGCTGGGTGCCCCACGCGTTCAACCCGGGTTTCTTTCTATCTATCCTCTCGGCCTTTCCATACGGCATTCCCCTCCTCGGGAATCCAGCTAGATGTATAACGTCTTTATAAGCATAAAGCGGCCCGCCTTTTTCTGGGCCATTGTCAATGCCTTCATCATTCCCGTAAATGACATTGTTTATATCGAGCCGCGTATTATTATCCTCACTATCCACGCACGGCGTAACTCCGACAGGAACTTTCTGGTTGGGTAATTTTATTGTAAAAGACTCAGCTCCTGAGGCAGAAGATCTCACCATAGTCTCTTCTATACCATCATCATTTAGGTCGTATGCAGCAGCATTTTTATACCTGGCCGTCTCCTCGCAGACTATCTTTCTATATATCTCACCCGTCTTTGGAGAAAATTGGTATGCAATGCCGCCTACCGTAAAGTTATTGTCGCTGTCAATGGCCACGCTGGGTGGCAGTTTAATCACATAATCCATATCTGAAAGCTCTGGCGCGATTACCGTAGTCTGTATATCGGGTGCTTCTGCGAAACGATGAGCAATTGCACTTGGCGACAAGGCTTTTCCTGTATCGATATTTACAATATAACCTGTGTGTTCGTCAAAATAATACGATATATCATCGGCAGTGAAATAGCCCTGTTCATTAATAGAAATTCCCGGGGGCAGAGCAATAGCATATACGCTGTCTGGTCGTACTGGCGCTGTAACCATTATATTCGCGGGCAAGGGTTTGGTCAGTTTATAGAAAAGGCGGGCAGGCCCTATCGTCTTTTCTTCATGTATCACGCCTGTGGCAGGATCAAAAGCATAGCGTTTCTTTCCCATTATAAAATTATTGTCCTTGTCAAGAGTGGCGACCTCCGGTACCTCAACAATACCTGGGTAGTTTTCCATCAAACTGTGCACAAGACGGTTCATCTTATTATAGACAGAACCCCTAGAAACGCCGAATATGGTTAACATAAGATTATTGCTCGGTAATATCGTAGGGTAATTGCTTATTATATAGCGTATATCGTCTAAAGAAAGTCTGCGCAATATATCATAGTTGGAATATAAACGTCCTCTCTCCTTCAGCTCAGTGTCCATAGGATTAGGATGTTACAAATTCATATCTGAAACCCTTGCGCTCAGTTTTTCGTCCTGCTTGATCATCTCTACGAACTTCTCCCTTTGCATGCAGGATAGGTAGAGAGCGTGAAGTATCGGGTAATCGAGCAAGATTCTATAAAATAAGTGCTGTGAAGGAACGCGATTCAATTTAGCAAGCCGGCGGTAGGTCTCGTCGTAATCCCGCCTTACAGCATCTAACGCCTGCGCGGGGTCGGGTATATCATTAACGGTATTTACACTGGTTAAAAACTCAGGGATGAAGTCTCCCTGGCCTTCCCTGCGCATATCGTCCATGGCAGCCACTATCGCTTCGGCCACTAGGCCCCTCGGAACGAACCGCGTAAGCTGTCTGGTATCTTCGATGGTCTCCTCCCGTTTTAGCTTTCCGGCCAGCCAGCGTGCAAAGCTGAGCAGTATCTTCTGGACTGATGCGGCAAATACAAAACTCATCGATGAAAGCACGTATATAAACCCGTAGAAAGCCCACTTGCCGAGGTATGGATGAGCCGGCAGAAATCCGCCTGAGATAAGATAACCTGTCAAGAGATAGCCGCCATGGTAAAATAGGATGATTAGGAAAGCTATTATTGCTAAACTGACACCGTGTCTTAAGAGCCCCTTCTTTGCACTTGACCTGGTGGGGTCTGGTCCGAATAAACCGGCATGGGCCTTTATGCTCATCTGATTAACGCTGTATTCCCTATGGTTCACATAGTCAATCGAATCCTTCAACTCATCTGTAGGCAGTCGCGCCGTTTGTCCGGAGCCTCTCCGCAGCGCAGCCTCTTCAACCAATTTTACCTTCTTGGTGAGCTCTAAAAGTCCGTCAGAGAACATTGTGACAGGAACGGGATGGAATGTATTTTTATATGTGCGCGGGCCATTGTAAAGGTCATCGTCTCTAACTTCGGAATATCCCCCATCATAGTTATGCGCAGCGCCGGGCATAAGGGCCACCATTTGATTTGGGCCCTTTAGCTGTGTGAATCTCCTGGCTTGAAGGTAAAATACAGGCGCATATCTGGGAGTCCAGAATCTCTGCTTCCCTTTCTCCTCACGCCTGATATCAAGCCCATAATGCGATTCGAGGAGCTTTGCGAAGAGGGTGGTATCTTTATTTTCGCGCGCATATCTTAACCATTCCCTACAGTAACGTAGATATTGTATGATATGTATATTCTGAGTCTTTAAGGCGAGGTGGTCGTCATTGTCAAGGAAGGGTGCAAATATATTTATCTTGAGGAGTTCATTCCACCCGGCTCCTGTCATACCATATTGTTTATCCCCTAATCCAGAAACAAGCTGCATGAAATATATCTCAAGCTCCTCCAGTTTCTTATCAATGACATCGATAGCCTCTAACTGTCTATCTCTATAATTTTTTGTCCATATATATCTATCGAAGAATGCAAAAAATGCACGTTTGTTTAAGTAGGTACCAAAAGCTATCAAAGCTGTAGCGAATAATATTGGATCACGGCCCATTCCGTTAATGTAACCGAATAGGCCGAATCCTATTCCCAATATCCACAGCCACACGCCGCCTGCTGTCAATAACTGCAGCATCCTTTTGGCGGGAGGGACGCCTTTCGTAAGGTCATATGTTCTCTTCTCCAGTTTAAAAAATTGGTCGAAGAGGACATGATTTATATCCTTGACCATCTCCTCTATATCACCAGCTGCAGTGACCAATTCTAACTTTCCAGAATGTAATTCCCGATTGCTCGTTACAGGGGTATACGCCCCCCGATCTCCCTGGGGCAGGACCTCTTCTAAGTTCGGAAGGCCCACTAGATCGTCATCCCGCCCCATCATCGTCTCAACACTCCTGTCGAATTGAGCGGGATCTATCGGCCTATTTATCTCTCTAATATTGCCTTTATCGATGATCTTGGCAGTGACTGTGCCAAGCTGCTCATTTATCTCTACGCTTATATTGTCGAGAAGCCTGGATCTATTGCTCACCTCATAATCGAAATTGTTCTGCAAGAGAGCGCGTAGTAGCTCTCTTATGCTCGCGATGATCGCCTCACGTTTTGCAGGGATAACCGCTTTCTCGGATGCGGGCACATCAGCACGTAACTCTCTGGCCAAGAGGTCAGCTAAAACCTCTCGGAGCGTATTCTGGGCCTTACGCTGTATAACTATAACCCTATCAAAGATTGTTCCCGACCATGATTCATACGAAAGGTCTGAGTTCACATTGCTGATATTCCTTGGATTGTCATGACGGTAATTATTCAACATCAAACTGAATTCTGCGGCGTCCGAATGCTGGGTAAATTCAGAAATCTTTATAATGGCTGGCACGTTACCAACTTTCACATCTATGGCGACAGAATGCTGACCCCTAACAGGATATATCTTGAATACTTCTATCCTAGAGCCTGCGGCCGCTCCTAAATTATCAGTTGCCATTTGTGTTACTCTATTAAACAACTCTATCTGCTGTTCGGTGGACAGCTTTAACTCTTTAAACAACTTGCTGATAGGGCTCTTCGCATCTCCTAATTCTTTCGTTATGGGTTCGATTAGAAGCCCTTTTCTTGTTTCAAGTCGTCTTTTTTCATCCTCTTCTCGCCTTTTGTCTTCCGCAAGTCTCCTCTCAGCTGCTTCTTTTTGCTCTTGTACTGCTTGAGCCACAACTCCTAAAATCGCCTTGCGATCTTCTTCTCCTAAAGAAGGCGCTGCCTTTTCTTCACCCTCGGGTGGCGGACTTGGGCTTACTGGTGGAACATGCTGCCTTAAAGGCCTCCTATCCCGTTGGAATTTCCGATACCAAAGCAAAAATAGCACTGCACATGATAATAATACTACGGAATACCTTGCGAGAACTCTACCAATGCCAACTATCCAACTTTCTCTAGGTGCGACGTAACCTTCTGTTTCTTTTTCTTCTCTGGCCCGAACGCTCTCCTTTATGCCCTTTTCCCAATCTCCCTCGTTAAATGATTGGGCGATATGTGCGGCGACCAGACAGGCCCTGTCGACTATAATCTTCGTCTTCTCCGCCTCATTGGCAGCATCGTATCCTTTTCTTGTCGTCGCATAACGTATGAAGTCTGGATGGTTGAGGACCATTTCAAATGCCTTGAAGAAGGCTTCGAACGAAAGCCGAGGCTCTGCAAACCAATGTGCCAGCTTCTTGAATATCCTGGGCGCTGCATCGTTATATATGGCCCAATATGCCAGGTTTTCGAATATCTTAAACTCTGCATTTTTATAACTGAACGTTATAGCGAACTTCTTCTGCGCACGCTCTAATACAGCTTTCATCCTCTCCATCCTGATAAATCCTGTATTGCGTTCCTCTTCCGATAATTCATTGAGGCGGTTTCTCCAGTGCATAATCCTGAAAAACTGATCTTTGGTGATGGAAGTTGGTGCCTCTCCTTTGCCAAACACGATATCCCAGAACTCAATGCCCATAACTTCTTCTAACGGTGCCTCTTCTCCAATAGATTTTATTTGACCTCCCTCTATCTTCGTTTCCTTTTTTATGCTTAATACTATGGCAATGTCCTCTTCCGGCGAAACGCTGGTGAAACCCTCTGCATCGCCTGAGCGATACTCGTAGCAAAGTTTGCCATCCTCGGTACGGCCTATCGTTGCTACCAACCTATTATCTTTGTTATCTTTATCGATGTATGGTATTATCATTTGGGCGGTGCGAAAACTTATGCCCGTTATCGACCTATATGAGAGCTTGCCCTGCCATTGCTCTCTTGGGAAGTGCACGATTTTAGTGACATCTTCGGTAACGACCTTTACCGCGTCTTCTTCGTGCGTTACTATTATTTGAAGCGGTTCATCGTTCATCGTATCTACCACCATGTAGGTTATCATTCTGAAGTTATCATAGTGATATTCTCCCATTTCTATGACGTGGCCGGTGGACCTCTCTACAGCGGTCTTCGATATTGGATGTTTGCTGGCGTAGATATCGTCATCTACCATCAGCCCGTAATCATAGGTTATCTCGACATCTTTATTGGTCTCCCTTAATAATTGCCAGTCCTTGTCTGGAATAAGGTCCCGTGTTCTGAATATATGGTAGAGTCTTGTATGGACCCATTGGTCGTTCACATAGAGATCTTCTTTCATCTGAGAGGTGGCATCATCGTATAGGTATATCCTCACTTTCCATCCAGGTTCGAATGAGACTTTATAAACGTTCTTACCATATCTATCCAGTATCTCCTTCGAGATAATAGTCACTCTTTTATCCTTATCGATTTCCCTGATTTCCACATACCGGGCATCTCTAGGAGCCTGGAAATCCTTCGGTAACGCTGTAACTCCTTCAAAGTTCTTTGCATCCCCTTCTGCATAAGCCTTTGACTTCCACTCCCTAATGGCGCCATCTGCTTTTGTCCGTAAGATATAGAGATTTGTTCCGGTTTCATCAGAAACGATCATCGTTGTGCTGATAAGTTTGCCGGTAGCTTTATCAAAATGCTCCGTCGTTTGAACTTGGCCGCGCAGGAGAATATAATCTGGTTGGTCTACCCGTGGCACTTTGTAATTTTGTACTTCCTCTGTTTTGATTTTTTTCACAGAACGAAGCTCGCCATCTATCTTCCTTGATTCATCGGATTCCAACAACTTCCAAATATCCGGTCTCGCTATTTCGAATACCTCCTTCGTAATACTATCTTTTTCATAGACAGTTTTTATGGTACGATCTCCCACCTTACCGCTTATCTCCATCTTCTTTCTTTCATAAATCAGCACCTTCCCATCGGCCCAAACTTCGACTTTGTACAGAAGCCTTCTTGATGACCCCTCTTGGACGCTTACATAAAACTCTTCTTTGGGAGCATCTTTCAGCTTATGTGGATCGTCAACTATCCTATGCTGAACCCATGCGTTTTGCGGAATGGTTATCATGCCGTCTTTAGGTCTCGCGTCGGGGGGCATCGCCCTTAAAATCGATTCGGGAATGGCAACCTCGGCCTTCTTTGACTGATTAGAATCTGTTCGTTCCAAAATCCTTTTATCACTGGAACTAATAAGTGTTAAATAATTACCATCTCTATCTACGCTTGATTCAGTAACATATCCTCTTCCTCTTTGATCCACCCCTTCTTCCCTTATGTTTACAATTCCTGTTTTATCATCCGGACGACTATATGTGAAGGTCCTGTGAGAACCGTCCCTCCTCTCCTCGCTGGTCAGCCTCCATTGATAATCATAGCTTGCTTTATAGAATATTACGCCTTCCTTCAATCTCGTCTCCTCAATTCTCCCTTTATCTTTATTCCCAACCATCTCCGTAGTAATACCATATTTATAATCTATGCTTTTTTTGTAAATGATGAGATCCTCCGCATCGAACCAGCCCTCCTCGTAAGATATCTCTCTCTGACTATACGGATCTAACGTTACGGTCTTTCTTAGGCTGGAGCCCTTCGGCATTACGATAGGCTGGCCAAAGACCCTGATCTTCGCTCTATCAGGGTAATATTCGTAAGATACTGTTTGCATCTTCTCACCTTTCAGATTAGAGATGCTCAAGCGGAACGGCTTGGTCGGCCTAACACCGTCTCTGTCAGCATACTCATAAACTAATTTGCGGTCTTCAAGGTAGCTTGTTACTTGAACCAGTCTATCATTCTTATCATATTCAAAGCTTTTTTTAATAATCGCTTCGCCGTCGATCTTGACCTTGCCTTTATCAATACTAATATTATCCGATTCTAGTTCGGCGACAGCAAGCCTCGGCTTATGCATATGCGCCCTAAAGGTTTTACCTCTCAAGGTTATAGGAACGTATTCCGCATTAACATATTGTGTGTAGTGATAATCTTTTGCATAACCTATTCGGGCAT
>JAHFGO010000149.1 GCA_023247385.1 Candidatus Omnitrophota bacterium
AAAGAGGATAAGTCGACGTATATTGTCGGCTACCTATTCAGAGACGCCAGCAAAAAAGAATTTAAATACCCTAATCCTGCCCAAGCCTGCGCCGTTTTTATCTATAACGAATTATTCGGAGAAAAAAAGGAAAAAAAGAAAAAGGAGTCACCTTGAAGAAGTAGGGGTCAGACCTTGAAATGTGAAACAAATTGACAAGAGAGCAAGTATACATCTTTGTATGTCTCGCTCTATAGATTATAAGCTGAAGGACCACTGTATCATATCGCTCTCGCGATGGGCTTAAAGGTTAAAAAGTGTTGCTACTAACTATTGTAACTTCTTGTTTTATAGTATGATAGAACTATTTTATAGTGTGTTTATTCAACCACTTGAATGATTGAGGTGCTAAATGAATAAAAAAGATGTCCTCGTTGCCGATCTTCAAAAGTTAAATTTTACGGTAAAACACGATCTTTCAAACAACGATTCCGCTGTATCAAATGTCTCAAAACATTCATATGGAAAGCTCCACATAATCGAATCTATCGCAGACGACACTGGTTCAAGTTATGGGTTACCGAAAATTACAGCGTACGACAGATATCTAAACAATCCGGATACAGCGAATTCAAACTTAAGCAAATCAAAAATTACTGGCTTGATAGGTTGCCTCCAGAGGTGCATAATTACAAACACATTAAGTATATCATCTATGATGCGACATACTTCCATAAGGATGGCTGCCTTATAAACATAATGAATGCGGGAAACCATAAAATGATCGCCCAAACATACGTCGCAAGAGAAAGCTTCAAAGATGTATTTCCATGGTTCTTACATCTTAAGGAAAAAGGCCTTGATCCAGAATATGCCACCATGGATGGAGAAAGATCAATTATCAGGGCTCTTAAGCTTACCTGGCGTAGTATAAAGCTTCAACGCTGCCTCTACCATATCGAACATGAGGGCATGCGCTGGCTGAGGACTTATCCTAAGACAGAAGCCGGTAGAGAACTACGTAAAACGATTAGGACATTAAGCTCTATCAATACTATCAAAGAACGTAATAACTTTATAACTATCTACCGTAGCTGGCTTAGTAAATACAAGAACTTTGTACTATCGTTACCAAGATCTACTGTAGCATTCAAAGACTTACAGCGGACCATCGTACTTATTAATAACGCTTTGCCTGACATGTTCCGTTATCTTAAAGATAAACATATTCACAAGACTACAAACGCTCTTGAAAGTTTTCATTCAAGATTAAAAACAGATTATCAAAGGCACAGAGGGCTTACACGTACGCATAAAATTAATTACTTATACTGGTATTGCTACTTTAAAAACAACAAAAACAGCAACACTTTTTAACCTTTAAGCCCGCAATGACAAATTACTTATTAAAAGTGTCCCCCCTGACAAATCTCTTCAAGTATCATATCTATATCGTATTTAAAATCCCACTCAGGATAATGCGACTTGAATTTGGAAACATCTGAAATATACCAGATATGATCTCCTATGCGGTTTGTGGCATTATATTCATAGATTGCCTTTTTATTAAGCAATTTTTCTACTTTTTCAATTGCCTCTAAAACGGAAATATTTGAATGCCGGCTGCCTCCCGCGTTATACACTTCACCTGAACGCGGCTTCTGAGTGAACTGCCAAAACATATTCACCAAATCAAAGCTATGGATATTATCTCGCACCTGTTTTCCTTTGTAACCAAAAATGGTGTATTTTTTACCTGTAGCAATACACTTAATCAAATACGCTAAAAATCCATGCAGTTCCGTGCCGCTATGCGCAGGCCCGGTTAAGCATCCTCCGCGAAATATTCCTGTCTTAAGCCCAAAATACCTTCCGTATTCCTGCACCAGGATATCGCCGGCAAGCTTGGATGCTCCAAATAAGCTATGCTTACAGTAATCAACGCTCATTGATTCATCGATACCATTGTAATAACGATGCTCCTGCGGCAGTTCATATCTTTTCTCTAACTCTAGTAACGGCAATTCATTGGGCCTGTCGCCGTAGACCTTATTGGTAGAGGTATAAATAAAAGTAGCCGTAGGACAATATTTGCGGTAGTTCTCAAGCAACACAAGCGTCCCATTGGCATTCACCGTAAAGTCTGTAAAAGGCTCTTTGGCTGCCCAGTCATGACTGGGCTGGGCCGCAGTATGAATAACTACATCAAATCTTTCTTTCTGAAAGATTTTCTCAATATCCTCATTAACGCGGATATCCGCAGAAAAATGCGCGTAGTTACCTTTCAGGCTTTTTTCTAATCTCTGCTTATTCCAGAAGGTAGAGGCCTCTGCGCCAAAGAAATACCGGCGCATATCGTTATCAATGCCGAAAATCTTATGCCCTCGCTCAGCAAAAAAAACTGCCGCCTCAGAACCAATCAAGCCGCTTGAGCCTGTAATAAGCGCATTCATTCTAAAACCTCATATATTTATAATATAGAAATAAAGCTCCAATGAGAGTCAGG
>JAHFGO010000105.1 GCA_023247385.1 Candidatus Omnitrophota bacterium
TGTTGACAGCGAGCTACGACTTTTCTAGCCGGTATGTCGAAGGCATTCAGGCCGTATCAAAAGATGATGTAAAGAGAGCGGCTAACATCTATTTAAAAACTGATAATCTCACCACCATACGATTGGTACCTAAGGGATATATGGGAATGAAACATAAGGCACAAGTGCCTCCGGGACCAAAGCGAGGGGAGCGAAGTCGAGAGATAAAAAAAGTTACGCTTCCAAACGGACTGAAACTATTGATACGCGAAGATGATAAGACTCCTACGGTCTCAATAGCTGTAGCAATGCTGGGCGGACTGATGGCTGAGAATAAGGCGAATAATGGCATCTCCGATTTAACTGCGAGGATGCTGTTGAATGGGACTAGGACAAGAAGTCAAGGCCAGATAAAAGGCGCTATTGAATCTTCAGGAGGCAGCATAAGTTCATTTAGCGGTTTTAACAGTTTCGGATTGGATGTGGAGATTCTGGAGCCGGACATGGATTTTATATTAGATATGTTAAAAGATATCTTGACGAATTCCATTTTTCCCGACGAGGAGATTGACAAAGAAAAGGCGCTCACCCTTGCCATAATAACCCAAGAGGACGATGACATATTTCAGAAGGGCTTTAATATTTTACGAAAAGAGATATTCGAACCTTCCCCGTATTCATTTAGATACCTTGGAGAGAAAGATTCAATTAGAGCTTTAAAAAGAGAAGACATCCTAAATTTCTATAAAACTTATTGCCTTCCAAATAATATGGCAATTTCTATTTCAGGAGACGTGAATTCAGAGGCCTTGATAACTAAGCTAAAAACTATCTTTCGGGACTTGAAAGAAAAAGAGGTCCCAGTTTTCCCATCCAAAAATATCCGGCTCAATAAAATTAAGGCGCGCGCCTTAGAGATGGATAAAGAACAGAGCCTGGTTCTATTCGGATTTGAGACTACAAGCATAAAAGACAAAGATAAGTATGCCCTCGATGTAATGGGTTCGATATTGTCAGGATATTCAGGCAGGCTCTTCGCGGCATTGAGGGATAAGATGCCTTTAGCATACAGCCTTGGCTGCGTGCAAAAATTGTCGCTCGATGCTGGTTATCTTGTATTTTACGTTGCCACTACCAAGGATAATATTCCTACTGTAAAGAAGGGCCTCGTAGGCGAGATAAAAGATATAATGCAAAAGATGGTTAAGGACGAAGAGCTCGTCTTGGCAAAGAAGGAGCTGTGCACCAAGTATGAAGTAGGAGCACAGACGAATTCATTTTTTTCATCCAATAGCGCCATAGACGAACTGTATGGGCTAGGATATGATAATCTGTATAAATATAAAGAAGAAATAGAAAAAGTGACAAGCCAAGATGTGAAGAGAGTTGCGCAAAAGTATCTTGACTTAATCGCTTATGCGGAAGTCGTAATCTCCTCAAAATAAAACGATGTTCAGCCTATCCACTTCATGGAACTCAAGTGAGCATAAAAACGGTTTCGACATCATCGATGCGATAAAGGCAATCGGATTTAACACAGTAGAGCTTAACTTTGCCTTGACCGAAGATGTGATTAGGGACATTTTGCGCATGAAGGAAGAGTTCAAGATAAAAATATCAAGCCTTCATAACATATGTCCGCTTCCTAAAGAAATCAAGCCAGCCGAGGCATCCCCAGATTATTATTCCCTTGCATCATGCGATGAAGAGGAGCGTAAACGCGCAGTAGCCCTTACGAAGAATACCATTGATTACGCTAATAGATTTGAGGCTATGGCCGTTGTCCTCCATGCCGGAAGGATTCCGATTAAGGATCATACGCGGGACCTGGCAGACCTAATCGATGACAAGGAGCAATTCAAAAGATTGAAGGCCGAAATGATAAACGAAAGAATTGCTAAGCGCGGAAGCTGTCTTGATAGTGTCATCAAGAGTTTAAATGAGCTCATCCCGTATGCGAACGAACAAGGCGTCTCGTTAGGAATAGAGAACAGGTACTATTATCGAGAAATTCCTATAAAGGAAGAGTTGGAAATAATATTCAAAAATTTTAAGATTGGAAGCCTGTACTATTGGCATGATGTGGGCCATGCAGAGGTATTCGATAGGCTTGGCCTGGCCAGCCACAGAGATTTACTGGATACCTTTTCAAGCCGCTTGATAGGCATTCACCTGCATGATATAATTGGTCTAGTGAATGATCATAAAGCGCCAGGCCTGGGCACATTCGATTTCAACATTGTCAAGCCTTATATAAGTGACGATACAATAAAAGTCGTGGAAGTCCATCAACCGGCTACGGCTGAGCAAATTCGTCAGGGCATAAAATATTTAACCAAGATATTGGGATGAGGATTTTCCTCTCGGGGTTGTGTTTCGCGGGAACGTTCAATTTTCCCCAGCGTGGAAAATTGAACTCGGAAAAATCGCTCGCTCTTTTTTGCATTATTTAAGGTAATAGCAGGCAAAAAATCCATGCCCGCTCGCGATTTTTACGTCCCGCTCAACACGAACCCCTCGGGAAAATCTTTCAGGTGAAGCATAAAGGATGTTGTGAACGGCGAATTACAAATTTTGGGCATAGTCAGTTTACCAGTCGGTGCACAAGGATTTACGTCGAGCGAATGCAGGAACTGACTGAGGCATTGGCAATAAAGATAAGGCCGAAGGAATTCCTGCAAAGAGCGCGAGACGTAAACCGTAGTGCACGGCCAAAATTTGTTGAGCCGCAAACAACATCCTGAAGTAGCTTAGGGACCCGAAAAATTTTAAGAGTGGAGATAGGGAGTATGGTTCGAAATCCGGCAGTGGCAGGTCAATTCTACCCCGATTCCAAGGATGCCCTCCTAAAAAAAGTAGAATCTTTGATTGACGGCGTGGCCAAGAAAGAGGATGCGATAGGCGTTCTGTCGCCTCACGCTGGTTATATGTACTCTGGTCCGGTTGCAGGCAGTGTATTTGCATCTATAAAACCAAAGTCTGTATACATAATAATGGGCCCGAACCATACAGGCCTGGGTGAGATGTTTGGGCTGGCGACGGGTGAAGCGTGGAGAACGCCTCTTGGTGAAGCTAAGATTGACAGAGCGCTCGCAGACAGAATAAAAGAAGTTTGCGCATTTATAAGAAACGATGACCTGTCCCACATCCACGAACATTCAATAGAGGTGCAGCTCCCATTTTTACAATTTTTGCAGAAGGATCTCAAATTTGTCCCAATCGTAATTTCATATGCCACATTGGATATCTATAGAGAGATTGGCAGAGCGATAGGGAAGGCCGTAAAAGATTTAAAACTCGAAAAAGATGTTGTGATAGTTGCCTCCAGCGACATGACTCATTACGAATCTCAAGAGGCTGCAAAGATGAAGGACTCTGTTGCCATAGAGGCCATTCTTAAATTGGATGAAGAGAAGCTAATGGAGAAGATTTCGAGTCTAAATATAAGCATGTGCGGTTATGCACCAACCGCAATTATGATCGTAGCCGCAAAAGAACTAGGCGCCAAGAAGGCAAGGCTGATAAATTATCAGACGAGCGGAGCGGCCTCAGGCGACTGGTCTTCAGTCGTAGGATACGCAGGCATAGTTATTACATAAAAGGCAGCTTAAGAGTGTTCAGCCTATTTAAAAAAAAGAGAAACGCAACTTTAGTCCTTGGCGGAGGCTCTGCAAGGGGCATTGCCCACATAGGAGTATTGAAGGTTCTGGAGAAAGAGAAGGTTCCAATAAATAGAATAGTGGGGACTAGCATGGGCGCTCTTGTCGGCGCTGCATATTCCTTAGGCGTTTCGCTGCAAACGATGGAGGATAAAGCGCGTAAATTTTCTATGAATAGGCTGCTGGATCCAACCATGCCTAAAATGGGGATCTTAGCCGGCGATAAACTTGAGGCTGTAATAAGAGAGCTTATAGATGAAAAGGGTTTTAGAGACTGTAGAATACCCATTGCTGTAGTAACAACTGATATAGAGAATGGCGAAGAGGTCGTATATCAGGAGGGGGATCTCCTGCGAATAGTGCGCGCAAGTTGTTCATGGCCAGGGGTATTCAACCCGGTAAGAATAGGGAATAGGCTTCTGTGCGATGGTGGAATAAAAAATAGCGTCCCCACCAAGATTGCGAAAGCGTTAGGCCCAAACTATATTATAGCCGTTGATGTTGGTTTCTGTGTGAAACGCGGCAAAATAGAGAATATATTACAAATGATAATGCAATCATTCCAGATAACAGGCGAGGAGCTTAACAAATACCAGGCTCAAGAGGCAGATGTTGTCATAAAA
Organism: Candidatus Omnitrophota bacterium; assembly: GCA_023247385.1. Classification (GTDB taxonomy): domain Bacteria; phylum Omnitrophota; class Gorgyraeia; order 2-01-FULL-45-10; family 2-01-FULL-45-10; genus JAHFGO01. Next base: position 4,262 of record JAHFGO010000105.1, read on the forward strand.
GTCGAAATGCCCAGTATAGATCAGGCGGCATTTGATAAAGCTCAAGAGATAGTGAAGAAGGGGGTTGAGGCGGCCGAGTCGAAAATCGGGGAGATCAAAAAAGATCTCACGCTGGGCGGTTTCGAATTTTATTAAAAAGGCGGTTATAGATGGAAAAGAACAATAAAGAAGAGGAATTAAAGAAGAAGGTGGATGAGGCGTGGAAGGAGTCTGTAGAGAAAGAGATAGAAGGCAGTCAAGACTCAAGCGCAAAAGAGATCGAAGTCACATTCGGTCTATTCATATCTGGTTTAATGATGGAGGCGCTCATCGCACTTGGGGAAGTTGAAAATCCAGTTACAAAAACCAAAGAGTCAAATCAATTACATGCGAAGTTCATAATAGATACGCTTGGGATGCTGGAGGAAAAGACAAAGAATAATTTGAGCAAGGAAGAGCAGGATGCGCTTGAGGCACTTCTTTACGATCTACGAATGAGATTTGTAGAGAAAACGAAAAAACCGTGAGGCGGATAAATGATGTTTAATATAGTGGTATTAATAATTTTAGCAAGCCTTGGACTCGCAGTCTTTTATCTCGTCATACGCATGAAGGACATCTCCCTGTGCGTATCCAAGCTCGACGAGAAACTTCCGTTGACTGATGAGATGAGAAGGCAGGCATCTGATACCATAGAAAGTTTAAATGAGCGGATAGGGAGTCTCAATCAAAAGGCCGAGCAGATCAGCCACGTTATGAATGAGGTCACGAGTTTAAGAAATCTTTTCATCATGCCCAAGGGTGCAGGTGCTGCCGGCGAGAGGCTTTTAGAGAAGGCGCTTTACGATATATTGTCCAGCGACATGTACGAGACGCAAGTAAAGCTTAGTTCCGGCACAGTAGATTTCGTTATAAAGTTCAAGGAGTACATGGTCCCAATAGATTCGAAGCTATCGATTGAGGATTTCAACAAGATGCTAGCCGCTAATGACGAGGTCGCAAAGAGGAACCATTGGAGGGCCTTTACTGCTAGTGTCAAGAAGAGGATAGACGAAACTTCAAAATATATTCTGCCAAATGAAAAGACGACCGATTTTGCCCTCATGTATATTGCCTCAGAAAGTGTTTACTATGAGGCGTTCGTTAAGAGCAAACAATTCGGCGAGGATAATACATTGATAGATTATGCGCTGAAAAAACGAGTATACCCGACTTCGCCGCAGACCATTTATCCGTATCTTATGACAATATTACAAGGCATGAAGGCCTTGAAGATCGAGGAGAATGCAAAAGACATCCTCGGCAAGGTTACGGGCCTGCGTAATGATTACGAAAGATTCAAATCCATTTACAATATCATCATAGGCCACATAGAGAATGCCCACACCAAGCACAATGCCGAAGCGCAGGGCGCCATTACAAAGTTAGACCAGCATATATCAAGCCTCGAACACAAAGCCAAGTAAATTTCCTTA
>JAHFGO010000150.1 GCA_023247385.1 Candidatus Omnitrophota bacterium
TTGACTTGATTTGCGGCTGCTACCGGGTCATGAAAAAGTATGCCTTCCTTCCTCAATAGCTCAAAAGCCGATGCGGCGTTCTCCCTCTCGCTTACGAGCTCATCGCACCAGAATAGTATGGTCGGCGTATTTATCGCAAACGCTTCCATAAAGCTGGTCGATTGATGATCGCATATATAGAGCCTTGCCTCCTTTAACACTTCGGAAAGAGGCTCATCCTTCTCGATCCTCACCTCGGGATGGCCCTTGAGAATATCCAATTCCTCATTTGACCATCCATAGTCAACTGGATGAGGCCTGTAGATAAGGCAGCTTCTTACTTCGTCTGCGAGATGGTCAATAAATTTCTTCTTGGTGGCCAAATATTGGCCCAGCACATCCGGAATATAACTCCCAAATCGCACAAGCTGTTTCGGCATTGTGGTTCCGCACCATAATGCGATCTTGCGTCTCTGTCTATATTTATTTAAGTTGCGAGAGAGGGTTGGTTGCGCCAGAGGCATGAGATGAGCCCCATCATACAAAGAATCGCGCCATCCCCATGTGATATAAAAATCGCAAAATTTACGCTCGACGAACTCAAATTCTGTCCTTTCATACTGGCCGTATCCGCCGCCATGTTGACACCCTATGATCTTTGCCTGTCTTAATCTGCCGAGTGAGGCAGCATAACAAAATAAGATGTTGGAATACCAGTCGGTTATGGAAAAATATGCTTTGTAGTCAGCCCATCTCTTAGCATGCTCATGGTATGAATCGAACTCCTCCAATAGATATGGAGGCATTAGCGCTGGGAGTAATTTTACAGCCATATCTTCAAACTCATCGAATCCTTTTATCGACAATAGGGCCGTCCTATCGACACGCCTCTTTGAGGTCTTTGGCTTATTCCGCGGGAAAAATGAGGCGTCCGATTTCGCGGAGAAGATAAGCATCTCCCTCTTCGTAAACCCATAGGGGGCCATCAGAATATTCTTTCCTCTGAATATAGTCAGCGGTATGGGATTTGATACTTCGCCCTTGAGCTTCTTATAAACCTTTCGATAAAAAGTTCCACAGAGGATGTCTGGTTTTCTTTCAAAGACAGGAGACCTTCTCTTATCCGGTTTGGGCGAATCAAATTCTAAAACAGGAATACCTAATTCTCTTGCAAGGATGCCATAAAAAAATGATGCCGATCTTTCGTCTCTCGAGGTCTTATCGATAAATTCCGCGTAGCTCGAGGAGGGCCTCATATCATATCTACATGCCAGGAGCGTAGTTTTATCTACGCCGTAAAGATTGACTGCGGCTTTCAGTCTGGCATAACGATCGTACAGGGCCTGAATATAGTGAAGAAGCCACGACGCCATTGGTATCTCCCAAAAGGACGAAGGATAATCGACCCTGTGAATTTGGCTTAGTGCCAAACCCGCTTTTTCACTCAAGTCCTTATATACTTTACCCAGATAGTCGCTCGTATTATTTAAGATTTTCTTATCGGACCAGATATTCGGCATAATCTCATATTTAGTATCTTCCAAGCGCGCTCGGATGGAATCGGTCGCAGCAGAATCGACAAGAAAGACAACGGGTCTATCGATCCCTGTCTCCGGCAAGATAGATGTTCCACAAAGATAAACCATCCTATCGTCCATATAGAGCCTTCACTTCATAACCGCTACTTCTCTGAATAAGATCTTGGGATTGATCCGCGTTAAGATCTTGCCCTTTCCGGCTTTTGTATTGCCGTATATCTTAATATAATTCTGGATGATCGCCCTCTGTTTTTCAGTTTGGAATAATTTAAATCTGGCTTTTCTCTTATATCCTGAGAGAGGACGTCTATATCGCTCCTCTTTCCAGGCATGAACATCATAGGCCAGCTCCAAAAGAGTCTCCTCTTTAACGAGATCGAGCACCCGTTTTCTAGTATTCATTATATAGGACCGGATCGATTCCATTATCTCGCTATCGTAACTTATTCCATTTTCGTTCAATAGCATTCTTGCCTCGATGAAGATATAGTCCAAAAATATCTCAAAATAGCTTGAGAAGAAAAGGGCATGGCATTTCTGCAGCAGATTGCATCCTTCCTCCTGCATTAAAAGCTTATGAAAATTAGAATCCTCTCGGTAATGCCTATAAATATCGTCTTCGCTGTCCCACAATTCATTCTTAGTGTCTGATAGGAATTGATAATAGACTTTTCTAACCATCTGGGGAGCGCTGTCGATACGCTCGAGAAGCTGATAACACAGGTCATAGATTTCGCAGCCGATTCCTCTCAAATAATAAAATAGCTCCTTGAATGTCTCGCCGTTATAATAACAGTAGATGATGAAATGAAACCCTCTCAAGAGTATATAGTCCTCTAAGGACAGGTCTTTTGTGCCGACGCATACCTTCTCCACTTCCAGGGCGTTTGTCTCCTCATATCTTCCGAAATCCCTCGGTATCACCCGGTACT
>JAHFGO010000041.1 GCA_023247385.1 Candidatus Omnitrophota bacterium
AATTTTCCCTGCCCCCAATGAAAAGGCTCGTGACTTTAACATCCGTGAAAGATGAGACCCTAAAGATAGATTCAAAAAAGATAAAGACAGAAAATTTATTGTTGAAGATAAAGAACTATTCGCAAGGAAGCATTTGGGTGGCCAAATCAGACAGAAGCATTGTTAAGTTAGAAATTCCCAAAGAGAATATTAAAATCACAAGAACCTTCTTCCACAAGATCTTGAAAGCCGAGAAATATACTTTGAGCGCAGACGCCTATATATCGAAAGAGATAAGTTTCAAAAATAAAAAGATAGAACTTGCTGGGACCTTGACGGTTCCAAAGAGTGAGGGTGCCCATTCTGCCGTGCTTTTGATATGGGGGACTGGTCCGCAAGACCGCGAATATCAGGGATTCTTTACATCTATAGTTGATTATCTATCAGCGAATGGTTTCTGTGTATTGCGATTTGACAAGCGCGGAGTCGGATCAAGCGGTGGCGAAAGCTTGTCGGTTACATCTTCCGATGAGGTTGAAGATGTAATTGCGGCCTTAGAATATATAGCTGGCCAGAAAGAGATAGATCCTAAAAAGATAACAATCATAAGCCACTCTGAAAGCGCTTCTGTCGTTTTGAAAGTAGCATCGGAACAAGGTATAGTAAATGGTTTAGTCCTGATGGCCCCCTCGATATACTTTGGGCCAATCGAAGAGGAGAGGACGGAAGAGATAAAAAGAATGGCTTCCAGACTTAAATGGAGCGATGAGTATCTGAAGCTTGCCGCTAGATGCCTTCGGGAGACTATTGTCAAAGCAAATAGCTCAAGTTATAACTGGGCGTATATTTTAGGAAAGAGGGTGTTTTTAAGAAAGGTGAGAGATGAATTATCAGAAAAACCAATTACCTATATCATCGAAAAGATAAAAATACCGGTGTTGATATTGCAAGGAGAGGAAGATGAAATTATGTCGATGGAATACGCTGCCCACCTTGACAAGATATTAGGCGATAGCGGTAACTCAGGCCATATTTTGACATATTATGGCTATTTGGGCCACTTTTTCGGAAAATTCGTTAACGACGGCATCTATAGAATGCACTATGAAGTCGATAAAGGGGTTCTAGAAAATATAAAAAATTGGCTGAATAGGAATATGGCTGGAGAGTAGCACTAAAATAGATTTGACTTTGCATACGATTTATGTTATACTTAATAAAAATAAAGGAGGTGATAATTTAAATGGTCATATTAAGAGTAGCTCTTATACTTTTAATAGTGCTATCGATAGCAGTATTATCATATGCAGAAAATACAAATATTACACCTGCAAATAAAGGTATGGGAACCGCTGTCAAAGCAACTAAGGATGCCATAGCGAATAAGCCCGGCATGAAGGCCGAAAGAGGGTTTAAGAACCTCCTTTTTGGCTGGACTGAGATACCAAAGTCAATAATCCAGGTAACGAGAGATTCAAAAAATCCGATCTGGGGATTGACTGGAGGGACGTTGAAGGGGGTTGGCAAGGCGTTCCCAAGAACCGTTTCGGGAGCCGCAGATGTAATATCATTCCCTATAGCAAGTTACGACAAGATGCCTGTAAAACCGGATGAATTGAAGACACAGATCAAGTAATAGCGGTCTTGTGCCAAAGGCTGGTTTTTTAAAAGCAGGATTATCGCTAAAAAGAGTGAATAATCCTGCTTTTTATTTCGTTGACGATTTATGGCCCATATGTTATATTTCTAACTCAAGGAGTGTCTAATTCTGATGTTAAAGAGTCAAAATATTTTAATCGAAAGAAGAAGGTATTTACGTCTTCGCGCTCCTATTGATATATTTTGTTATATTCCTGAGAAAGAAAACTCTCACAGCGCTACCACCAAGAACATATCCGCTGATGGATTAAGGTTTGAAACCCGCAATAAGACCATTGATGAGTCTAGTATTATCGAGCTAAAACTCAACATTCCAGATGTCGCTAATCCTGTCCACGCTAAAGGAAGGGTCGTTTGGAAAAAGAAAATATCCTTGGAGGACACAGCGCCATTTGATGTCGGCATAGAGTTTATCGATATAGAAGAGGATAACAAAAATACGTTTTTAAAATTTCTATGCGACACAATATATAGCTTACAGAACCTGCCTTCGGGCAGCAAGGGAGCTAAACATGCAAATAAAAAAAGATGAATCGAGCCTTAATTTCGCCGAGCTAGTTATATCGCTCATGTCACTCTCAGCATTAGTCTTAACGGGGTGCGCTGCGATAACCATCCCAAATCCTACCGAAGTTATCGAGCATCCTCTTGGGACAGAGTCTGTAAAGATAGGAATGACCAAACATGAAGTAGAATCCTTATGGGGCAAGCCAGATGAGGTTAAATTTGTAGAAGATAAAGAGAAGTGGAAAGGGTCCAGGGAGATGTGGGTCTACAGGGCTCAATACGGGACCATACCGATTGATGCTGGTTATCTTTCTAAGACTAAAAAATTATATTTTGACGGCGAGAATCTGACAGAAATTGGCGAATGACCCATCGTAGAATGAGCATATATGTTGCGGATGATGTGCAAATCTAAGATACACAGGGCCAAGATAACAAAGGCCGACATTCATTATGAGGGTAGCATAGGGATAGATAAAGCACTATTAGAGAAAGCTAATATATATTCTGGTGAGATAGTCCAGGTGCTGAACATCAATACTGGCGCACGTTTTGAGACATACGTCATAGAAGAAGAGGCGTTTTCCGGGACCATCGGCCTATACGGCGCAGCAGCGCATTTAGGCAAAGTTGGAGATTTAGTGATAATATTATCCTACGCGATAGTCGAAGATAATGAATCAAATAACTTGAGCTTGAAGACTATATATGTTGATGCAAAAAATAGATTAAAGAAAAAGAAATGACGGATCCAGAGATAACGAGGTTCCCTAGTTCAATTTTACGAAAGAAGGCAACGAAAATCGCCAAAGTTGGCGATTCGGAAAGAGAGATGCTCTCTATGATGGCAAAGGCTATGTATTTGAATCAAGGGGTTGGTTTGGCAGCCGTGCAGGTCGGCATAGATAAACAACTCGCCGTTGTAGATGTAGGGGATGGTCTGATAAAATTAATAAATCCGGCTATTCTAAAGAGAGAGGGTTCTGAAATTCAAGAAGAGGGATGCCTCAGCGTCCCCGGTGCGCGCGTCAAAGTTAAGCGAGCCAAGAAGATCGTGGTCAGTTTTTTGAATGAAAATGGCGAAATTAAACAGGTCAAAGCAGAGAACCTCCTTGCGCGCGCCATACAACATGAACTCGATCATCTTTCAGGCACGCTTATCATAGACTATCTTAATCCAATCAAAAAGATATTTCTAAGAAAAAAATTCTCATCGATAAAGAAGTAAGCCTTAAAAAAAGATTGACAAAGCTTTGAAGATATGATATATTTTTTAAAATTGTTAAGTGAGTTATTTTAGTGCTAGATGTGAATTTGTGAGTAAAAGATGATGCCATTCGAGGCTTTTATTAAAGCTCTCGGATGGTATTTTTTTTGATGAAGGGGGGTGAGAGATAAGATGACACAGGGAACAGTGAAATGGTTCAATGATAAAAAGGGGTTTGGCTTCATAGTTGCTGATACTGGCAAGGACGTATTCGTTCACCATTCTGCTATTGAAGGCGAAGGTTATAAGACATTAAAAGAAGGCGACAAGGTTCAGTTCGAAATCGTAAAAGGTCCTAAGGGCGATCAGGCAACAAAAGTTGTAAAAGTGGCCTAAAGATTAAAACTTCTATTACCTTCCTAAAAATATAACTATCATTAACGATATTAGGGGCGAAGTGTAATTATGAACCTATACCAACGCATAGAAAGTGATATGAAGGCCGCCTTGAAAGAGGGCGATTCTATAAAATTATCAGTCGTGAGGATGGTTATCTCTGCTGTCAAAACGTTTGCTATAGAAAAGAATATAAAACAACCGGAAGAAACAGATATATTACAGATAATACAGAGGCAGATAAAACAGCACAAGGAGTCTATCGAGAGTTTTGAGAAAGGTAAACGGCAGGACCTTGCGGATAAGGAAGCCAGAGAACTCAAGATCCTAGAGGCCTACATGCCGCAACAATTGAGCGAAGAGGAGCTTTTGGTTCTTATTAAAGAAGCCATATCTGAAACAGGTGCGACCAGCAAATCCGAAGTAGGCAGAGTGATGAAAATCGTTATGGAAAAGGTTAAGGGAAGGTCTGACGGAAAGACCGTAAATCAACTCGTCATGAGGCTGTTAAACCCTTCGACAGGCTCAGGGTTTAATCCTGAGTGAAATCGAAGGATTAAAATAAGACAGGAGAGAGACTATATATGCTAAATCTATCATATATTTTGGTCGGGTTGTGTATGGGTCTTTTTGGAGGATTTCTGGGCTTGGGTGGCGGGCTTATCCTGATTCCTATATTAATTTACGCATACGGCCTTACCCAACATCAGGCTCAAGGCACTTCACTGGCTGTGATGGTGCCGCCGATAACGCTATTAGCAGCCCTCAGATATTATTACAGTGGAAATGTAAAGCTTGGTATGGCAATCTTCATAGCAATCGGTTTTGCTTTAGGTGGGCTTATCGGATCGGAATTCGTTCAGAATATACCGGATGCGCTATTAAAAAAGATATTCGGAATAGTTCTATTTTTTATTTCGCTTAAAATGGTATTTTTTTAAATAACGCACCATTTCGCTTGCTAATTGCATCCAATTGTGGTATCATAAATTAACGTGAAAGGAGGGGAAGATGATGAGGAAATATATTTTTTATTTATATGTAGCATTGGCCTTCTCACTTATACTGACGTCTGTTTCTTTGGCAGTTGAAAAGGAGACTGCCGGAACGAAGGCGAGAACATTCTGGCAAAAACTTTTCAACTATCCGGCAAATGTCACAAAAGAATCCGTTAACGTCGTTTCAGAAACGGGGAAGAAAGGAACAGAGGTAGTTACAAAAGAAGTTAAGACAGTTGGGCAGGTTACTTCAGGCGAGGTCTCCAAGACGAAAGAGCTGGTCACTGAACCAATCACAGGCACTGCCCAAACAGCTGTTACGGCTGTAGAGGGCACTGCAAAGGTTGCGGTCGAGGCAGCAAAAGAAGAGCCAATGACTTCACAGAATAAGTAATCTATTCTTTAAAATAGAGAAAGCCATATTTTTTTTAAAAAGAGATATGGCTTTTTATGCAATCTTTAGGGGTTGTCGTTATTTATCATGAATTGGCGTATTCAGCTAGCGATATCGTTGACAGCAGTTATAACCGTTTTATTGTATCAGCCTCTTTCGATTGCTGTATATAAAATTACAGAACCGCGTTTTAATTGTCCTGTAAGCATTGAGTGGAGTAAGCTGACGATAAGAAATGACGCGCTGGGAGACGGCGAGTTTGGTGCTAAACGAAAAAATGGGCGTTCGCATTCTGGCATAGATGTACAAGTTCCGATAGGAACGCCTGTATACGCATCAAAAAGCGGGATGGCATTTTGCGGTAATGTTCCCACTGGGTATGGAAGGTATGTTATGATATATCACCCCGATGGTTTTCAGACGTTCTACGGCCATCTTACAAATTGGGCCATACCACCTATAAAGAAAGTCCGCAAGGGCGAATTGATCGGTTTCGCAGGAAAAACTGGAAATGCTTCCAGTAAGCTTATACAACCGCACCTTCATTTTGAAATAAGAAAAAATGGCGAACCGCAGGATCCGTTCCAGCTTATGAAGTAGTCCCTCGAAAATTTGGAGGCATGATATGAAAACGCTTATATTTGTATTTTTGTTGATTACAATATCGGTATTTTTAATTGGCTGTGGCGAGACTATCTCTGGTGTCGGAAAAGACGTTAACAGGATGGGACGAGGCGTCAGCACATTTTTCTTTAGGCAACCGTAAATGTTAAAATATGGCCATAAGAATAAGAGAAGTTAATGGCATAAACATATTGGACATAGATGGCAAAATAGATATAAATTCCTCGGATATAATAGAAACAGTGGGTTGGCTTACCAGCACAGGAAAAGTAAATCTAATCTTTAACCTAGAGAACGTAGATCTTGTAGACTATAGCGGCCTGTCTATATTGGCTATAGCCTACAAGAATGTCATAAACCATAAAGGCAAATTGAAATTTCTTCATGTTGGGCTTCCTGTCATAGAGCTATTCAAGGTTGTTAAACTTGACGGCGTGTTTGAAGTTTATGCGGATGAGGAATCGGCCATAAATAGTTTTTCTGAGGAGGAGCTAGAGAAACTCCGACTGAGAAGAAAATTTAAGCGCCTCGATATACACCTAAGCGTAAAGTACAAGATTATGGGGGATCAAAAAAAGCCTAAGATATTTGATGGAGGAGTATTGAATATCAGCGCAGCGGGGATCTATATTTACTCTCCATATACTTTTCCGATAAACAGTCTCTTGGAATTAGAGTTTAGCCTCCCCAGTGCACCTTCAATCCTTGAGGCACATGGCAGGGTAGTCTGGCTTGCAGATAAAGAGATACAGCCGCACTCCTATCCCGGAATGGGCGTAGCATTCACCCACCTTACCGCTGAAAAGGAAAAAGCTATAATTGATTTTATAGACAAGAATATAACTCACAGGGCCGAACCATTATGAGGTGCAGATTTGAAGGGTGCCAGGAGTTATCTTTAACATTGTCAGAATTTTGTTGGGCCCACCTTCATGATAAAGAAGAATATACGAGAATGTTACTGCAGGCTGCGGATAGCACGAAAGATTTGTCTTCATACAATCTCAAGAAAATTGTTCTAACTAAAGCTCGCCTTGAAAAAGTCAAGCTGGAGAAAGCCAATTTATCACAGGCAGACCTATCAGAGACGCATTTTTTTGATTCAAAATTTAATGAGGCGGATTTGATAGGAACAAATCTCTCGGGGTGCGAGTTGACACATTGTGATCTAACCGGCGCTGATCTTACAAAGGCTAATTTAAGCTACGCAAGATTATGGAATGCGAACTTAACGTGCGCTAATTTAAGCGAGTGCGATCTGTCGTCTGCGGATCTTTGGAATGCGAAACTACCGAATATAAAACTATGGCACGCTATTCTAACAGGGGCAAAGTCTATTACGAAGGCGAGTTTTTCAGATGGGGCAAAATTTTTTGAAAACCCTAAGATAAACGAAGATGGAGAATTGTCTGCAGAAGATTCCTATCGAGACCTTAAGCGATATTTTATATCCAGCGGCATGTATAATGATGCGAGCTGGGCATCCTTCAAAGAGAAAACGATGGAGAGGATTGCGTTAAAAAGGAAAGTGGATATGAGCTATTTTCCGAGCCAGATAATGAATATATTATGTGGATACGGAGAGAAGCCTTATAGGATAGTCTCATCAAGCCTTTTGACAATACTCTTATTTGCATTGGCCTATTTCCATTTTAATGCAATAGAATCTTCGACTGCCCCTGCTTATAGTTTGAGATGGAGCGACTACATCTATTATAGTGCAATAACATTTACGACAGTAGGATACGGAGATTTCATTCCAAAACCACATGGATGCTTAAGGCTTTTAGCGGCTAGCGAAGCCTTCATGGGCGTATTTTTAACGGGCCTTTTTATATTCACTCTCGCACGAAAATACTCGGCTAGATAACATGAAACTTCGCATAAACCCAACTTTATACTTAGAGAAGTTCCATCTGCAATCGTACTCAGGAGGCATATGAAACTAAAAACTGATCTATATACGGTTTATGGAGATCTTCTTCTTGAAAAAGATACAGAGGTATCTGCTGCCGTCGTAAGGAAAATACGGCAGAAGGGCGAAAAACATAAACAGGTGAGAGTCGCGCTAAAGAATACTGATATCTTTGCAGACTTTCAGAAAGTCTTTGATGATAAAAGATATATTAATATGTTTAAAGGCCCTGTATCAAAAAGCGAGATATGTAATATAGCTGGTAAGCTTAGGATGGAGAACGATTTGATATTTGAATTGAGCTATATGAAAAATAACCTGCCATATACCTATGATCATGTCCTAATAGTGACTGCTTTTAGTATAAAGCTCGCCTTAACATTCCGACCAGAAGATTACGATATGGAAGTAGTCTCACACTGTGGTTTTACTCATGATATTGGTAAAACGCGCATATTTATAGGCATATTAAATAAAACAAGTAAGCTAACGCGAGAAGAAAGGTCTGTCATAGAGACTCATCCCGTGATCGGATATCTGCTTTTAAATTATTATCTAAAAAGCGATAGAAGAGACTGCACTCTTGCTAACCTGGAACACCATGAAAGATTAGATGGCTCCGGGTATCCAAATAGAATAAAGAGAATACATAAATATACTCAATTAATAAGCCCAATCGACGTCATGGATGCACTTATGACAAGAAGGTCTTACAGAACTAAGGCGTTTTCCCTGAGGGCTGCGCTGGATTATTTAATCAAACAAGCGGACATGAACAGATTCGACAAAAATACAATACTCACCTTAATATCTTTTGCGCGAAAGGATAAACCTGATATACGCAAAATGTATATATCAGAAGAACCACGCGAAGCCCTTCCTGAAGAACTGACCCACGATAAATATAGGTAACATCTTTGGATAGAAGAAGCCTTAAATTAAAAAAAATAAAAAAGATTAATGAGCTATTTAAAGGGTCCCTGGAGAACTGCATCATCTGTCCGCGCAGATGTTGTGTCAATAGGGCAAATGGAGAAAAGGGTTATTGCAGGGCACCAGCCAACCCAGTTATTTACAGCTACTGCGCCCACCACGGTGAAGAACCGCCACTTTCCGGCACAAATGGGTCAGGGGCCATATTCTTTGCACATTGCAACATGCACTGTGTCTACTGCCAAAATTATTATTTCAGTCAGCTCGATACTGGTCGAGAGATGTCTATAGAAAACCTCTCCAAGGTTATGCTAAATCTGCAAATGAGGGGTTGTCATAATATAAATCTTGTCAGCCCTACACACTTTGTTCCGCAAATTCTAATGGCCTTGGAAATGGCGTTGGAGTTAGGATTGGAGATACCGATAGTTTATAATACCAGCGGATACGATTTAGTCAATACGCTAAAGCCTCTTGATGGCATCATCGATATTTATTTGCCGGATATGCGGTATTCCGATAATGAGATGGCTAAAAAATATTCTGACGCACCTAATTATGTAGAGCATAATAAAGATAACGTCAAGGAGATGCAGAAGCAGGTGGGCGATTTGGTTTTAGACGAAAATGGCATAGGCAGGAAAGGCCTCATCATAAGGCTCTTGGTGCTGCCGGAAGGCGCTTCAGGCACAAAGGCAACATTAAAATTTATCGAAGAAGAGGTCAGTAAAAATGCTTACTTGAGTATTATGAGTCAATATTATCCTACATTTAAGGCATATAATTATAAAGAGATTTCGCGGGGCGTAACTGGCGAGGAGTATGCGAATATAGTTGACGAGGCTTTCTTTTTGGGATTAAATAATGGCTGGATACAGGAGGCCCCGGTAAATTTAGATCCAAAGTTTTGGGGCACCAACATTCCGCCTAAAATGGAAATTTGAGAATATGCCAAAAAAGAAGAACGCTAAGAACATGTCCTATACTAAGCAGCTTGAGGCGATCTCTAAGGTAAGTAAGATGATAACGTCTAACTTATATCTGGAGGATATACTCAAACTAATAGTTACCCTTACGGCCGAAATAATGGACTCAAAGATATGCTCGCTCATGCTCATTGATGAAAAGAAAAATGCGTTGGTATTAAAGGCAACGCAGTCCATGAGCGAGATTTATAATAAAAAGCCGCCACTTAAGCTGGGAGAAGGAATAGCGGGAAAAGTCGCATTGGAGAACAAGCCTAAGTGCGTCTATGACATTTCAAATGAGCCAGAATATAAGTCTAAAGACATCGCGCATAAGGAGGCGTTGAAATCCTTACTTTCAGTGCCATTGGCAGTGAGAGAGCGGGTGATCGGCGTTTTAAACATTTATACATCCTATCCTCACAAATTTACAAAAGATGAGATAAATATATTGATTAGCGTGGCCAATCAGGCCGCCATAGTCATAGAAAATGCAGAGCTCATGGTTAAGACAAGGGTTATACAGGAGGAGCTTGAGACTAGAAAAGTCGTAGAGAGGGCAAAGGGCATATTGATGCGCGAGCAAAATCTTTCAGAAGAAGAAGCGTTTAGAAAAATACAGAAACAGAGCATGGACCTAAGAAAGTCCATGAGGGAGATAGCTGAGGCGATAATATTGATTTCCAACATGAAGGCAATAAGTTAGGAATCAAAAAATTGGATAATTTTTTCTTGACAAAATTTAAAATTGTGATATATTAAAATGATAAAACGTAAGACGAAGGCGTCCATTTCCGAAGAAGGAAGGGACGCCAATTTTATTTGTATGAGGTAGGCATATGAGAAAAACTCTGCGATTGGGGCTAGCACAGATAAATTGCACGGTTGGCGACTTCGAAGGTAACTACAAGAAGATAAACGATTATCTACAAAAGGCCAAGAGCCTCGGGGTGGGTATAATTTCGTTTCCAGAACTTGCAGTAACTGGTTATCCTCCGGAAGACTTGTTGCTTAAGGCCAAATTTGTAGAGGATAATCTAGATACTTTAAAGAAAATAATGAAATCTGTCAATGATATCGTGGCAATTGTTGGTTTTGTAGACAGAGTTGGCCCAGATATATACAATGCGGCCAGCATAATGTACAAAGGCGAAGTTAATGGGACATACCGTAAGATGCTGTTACCAAACTATGGCGTATTTGACGAGAAAAGGTATTTTAGCAGCGGATCAAACCCTCTCGTATTCCGGTTGGGTGAGATTCTTTTAGGCGTGAACATCTGTGAAGATATGTGGCATGAGGCTGGTCCGACAAAATTGCAGGCCTCATCAGGAGCAAGCCTTATTATAAATATCAACTCCTCGCCATATCATGCAGGTAAGGTGAAGGTGAGGGAAGAGATAGTCCGAAAACAGGCCAAGGCTAATAATATATTTGTTTCCTATACGAATTTGGTCGGCGGACAGGATGAATTGGTGTTTGATGGACAAAGTATGGTAGTCGATTCAAGCGGTAAGGTGGTGAGTCGGGCTCAAGCATTCAGGGAAGAACTGCTCGTGGTGGATCTGGATCTCCCTGCGGCTAAGATAAAACCGTCAAAAAATATGGTAACAATTACGCACGACTTCCACACTGCGAATATATCGAGGGTTCCAAAAAAAGAGACGAAGCCGCTGGAAGCGACTGTAGAGATATACCAGGCGCTTCTATTGGGATTGAAGGATTATGTGAATAAAAATGGCTTCAAGAAAGTTGTGGTGGGCTTAAGCGGCGGGATTGATTCTTCGCTGGTGGCAGCCTTGGCTGTGGATGCTTTGGGGAAAGATAATGTCATCGGCGTATTTATGCCGACTCGCTACTCCTCTTCACAATCTGAAACCGATGCCAAGAGATTGGCTTCAAACTTAGGCATAAAATTTATTGTGATTCCAATCGAACAGATATTTAAAATTTATTTAATGACGCTCGAATCTCAGTTTTCAGGCCTTGGCAAGGACATAACTGAGGAGAATCTCCAGGCGCGCATAAGGGGCAATGTATTAATGGCGCTGTCGAATAAGTTCGGATGGTTGGTATTGACAACAGGAAATAAGTCTGAGATGAGCACTGGCTATACCACGCTCTATGGTGATATGGCTGGCGGCTTTGCTGTAATTAAAGATGCACCTAAGACATTAGTCTATAAATTATCTAAATATAGAAATTCTGTCAGTAGCGTAATACCAGAATCTGTACTTGCGAAAGAACCAACAGCGGAACTTAAGCCTAATCAAACGGACAGGGATACATTGCCGCCATATGAAACCCTGGATTCTATATTGAAGGCATATGTGGAAGATGATAAAGGGTTGAATGATATTATTTCAACAGGTTTCGATAAAGAGACAGTATGTAAGGTATTGGGCCTGGTAGACAGGAGTGAATACAAGCGCAGGCAATCTCCGCCAGGAATAAAGATTACTCCTAAGGCATTTGGGAAGGACAGGAGAATGCCAATAACAAATAAGTATAAGTAAAATTTAATAAGTGCTGTCTCATAGGTGAGACAGATAAAAGGACGATGGTGCCCTCCATGTGCTAGATTAGCACAAAAAGGGCATTTTTTATTTTAACTTGGTGAAAAAAAATGGAATGTCATTTTGAGGATATAGTTAAAAAGTTGTCGCCGACATTAAGAAGGATAACGCATAAGCTCAACGGCCATTTTTCCTTCTTTGACGACGATGATTTGTTTCAGGAGGCATTGGAACACCTCTGGGTAACATTTCAGCAGGGCAGGCTCAAGGATAAAACCGATAGCTACATTCTTCAGGGCTGCTATTTTCACCTTAAAAATTATTTGAGAAAAACTATAGATAAGGCTAGTCTCACAAGCTTAAATGAGCTCATAGACGAGGAAGGCGGCACATTGGAAGATCTTCTCGTCTACGAAGACAGCGCATTGACGGAGAATGTTGATATTCGATCACTGTTAGAGTCCAGCAGGGCTAAAGGACTGACGGAAAGGGAACTTTCGATATTATCTTTTTGTTTAGAAGGCTTCACTGTTCGAGAGATAGGCAAGCGTCTTGGCGTCTCTCATGTAATGGTTGTCAAGCTAAAGAATAAGATAAGAAACAAATGGGCAAGAGATAAAAAAAGCGGTTACCAAAACTAAAAATTCTTTACTTGTAAGGTTGTAGAACACATTGAGGTGTAGTGAAACAGAGGCGTTCTAAAAAAGAACGCCTAAATTTTTTATCCCTCGACTTCGCTCCGCTCGGGACTTCGCGGGATAAAACCCTCAAGGTGAGTCGAAGGGTTTTAAGACGCAGGCGTCTTTAGTCCAGCGATGGAGAAGGCGCCATTAATTTTTGGAGTGCAGAATGGAAAAAGAGAAGATGTTTTGTTATCAATGTTCGCAGGCTGCAAGGGGGATAGGGTGCGATTCAGCAGGCGTATGTGGCAAAAACCCCACGCTTACGCGACTCCAAGACAACCTCATCTACTCGATACAGGGAATGTCTGGATATTTATATCGAGCAAGAAGGCTTGGGTTTGCCCCACCCTTGCCTGAGATAGACGACTTCATCAGCAGGGCCTTCTATTCCATGTTTACGAACGTAAACTTTGATCCGGAAAGCTACCTTCAATTAGCCATTGAATCCGGAAAGATGAACCTCAAAGGGATGAAACTTCTAAAAGTGGCTTATATTGAAAGATATGGTGAGTCCCAGCCAACTTTGGTGCAAACAGGCATAAGGAAAGGCAGAGGCATTATCGTTACAGGCCATGGGTTGAAGGTGCTGGAAGAATTGCTTAAGCAAACAGAGGGAAGCGGGATAAACGTTTACACCCATTCAGAAATGCTGCCTGCCCATGCCTATCCTGAATTAAAAAAGTATAAGCATCTGGCAGGGAACCTCGGTAAAGCGTGGCATGACCAAAGAAGATTATTTGCCGAGTATCCCATGGCGATCCTGGGCACATCGAACTGCGTCCTCATCCCAAAAGAAGAATATAAGGACAGGTTCTTTACAACAGGGCCTGTCAGACTTCCCGGCATCAGGCATATAAATGGATACGATTACACACCTGTTATAGAGAAAGCGAAATCGTTGCCAGAGCTCGAAGAGAAGCCAAGTGAGACTGTACTGACTACTGGGTACTCCAGATCTGTTGTTTTATCTTTGAAGGATAAGATAAAGGAGTTGGTGGGAGAAGGAAAAATTCGCCATTTCTTCCTCGTGGGTGGATGTGATTCACCTACAAGGAAGATGGAGTATTACCGTGAGTTTGTCAGACTCCTGCCGAAAGATACCGTTGTCCTTACATTGGGTTGCGGAAAATTTAGATTTAATGATTTAGACCTGGGAGAGATAGAGGGTATTCCCAGGCTTATAGATCTGGGCCAGTGTAACGATGCGATAGTTGCTATTGACATCGCTGTTAGCCTTGCTGAAGTCTTGGGCCTTGAAATGAAAGAATTGCCGCTTACGCTGATTTTGTGTTGGATGAACCAGGATGCAATTGCTATTCTCTGGAGCCTTATTGCCTTGGGACTCACCGGAATATACTTGGGACCTGTCCCGCCTGCGTGGGCAAACGACGGTATCCTTGAAGTGCTCACAAATAGGTATGGAATAAAGTTTATAGGAGATCCAAAAGAGGACATCGATGAGATTCTGGGTTACCAAAACAATTGATTATTTACTTGTAGTAATGTAAGACACATTGAAGTGTAATAAGACAGAGACGTTCTAAGAAAAGAACGTCTTTTTGTTTGTCTGGGCACTATAAATGGACAAACAATCCCGAGCGAAGCGAGGGATCTACTAAAATAAGGCTAAAAAAGGAGGAGAAAGATGGGATTTTTAAAAAATGGGTTCATGATTATTTTGCTTTCTGCTCTGTTGATAATGACGACGCCAATATTTGTTTTTGCTGATGCAGGCGTTAGCGAAAATGAAGAACTTAAAAAAGAGATAGCCATGTTAAAGGAGCGGCTTAGCGCCCTGGAATCACGGCTAGAGCGATCTGAGGCAAAAGTTGTAAAGATAGAGAAAGAGAAGAAGCCGCCTGAAACCGGCCTGCCAGCCCAGATCACATCGTTTGCAAAAGAGATCGAAGTTCATGGATCTGTAGACACTTCCTATATATTTAATACTAACACGCCTGTCGCTCCGAATATGCAGACTAATAATTTAAGAGTCTTCGATCGAGAGGCGAATGGATTTATGCTGAATCTGGCAGAGTTAAACTTTGAAAAACCCATATCCCAAGAATCGCCAGTGGGTTTTAGGGTAGACCTTGCGTTCGGTGAGGACGCCGAGGTATTTGGTGCAGCTGGACTTGGCACAACGGATGACGAGTTTGACTTACAACAAGCCTATGTTCAATTCTATGTCCCGTTCAGTTTGCCATTCATGCATGCGTTGAATTTTAAGGCAGGTAAATTCGTGACGTTGCACGGAGCCGAAGTCATTGAATCTGTTGACAATTGGAATTTTTCGCGGTCATTCCTTTTTGGGTATGCTATTCCCTTTACCCATACAGGCGTCAGGGCATACTATAAACCTTTTGAGAACGTGCCCATTGAATCTTATATAGGTATAGTCAA
Organism: Candidatus Omnitrophota bacterium; assembly: GCA_023247385.1. Classification (GTDB taxonomy): domain Bacteria; phylum Omnitrophota; class Gorgyraeia; order 2-01-FULL-45-10; family 2-01-FULL-45-10; genus JAHFGO01. Next base: position 15,177 of record JAHFGO010000041.1, read on the forward strand.
TGGTTGGGACAATGCCCGAGATAATAACCGTGCTAAAACAGTGGAAGGATCGATTACCGCTACGCCGTTTGAAAACATATCTTTTACTGTAAATGGGATATTTGGTCCGGAGAGAGCAAACTCTAATAAAGATTTTAGAAATCTTATCGATTTTGTTGCTACATATAAGGTATTTGATAAATTGACGCTCAAAGCCAATTACGATTATGGATGGGAAAAGAATGGGGCGTCAGCTACCGCAGGTAGTAGAAACGGAAAAGACGCGACGTGGGATGGCATAGCTGCGTACGCTAAGTATGACATATTAGACTGGTGGTCCATTGCCGGCAGGGGTGAATTCTTTCACGATAGAGAGGGCGTCAGGACTGGAGTTCTAACAAGCGCTACTATGCCTATAACGGATCTGGAGCTCTGGGAGTTTACGCTTACTAGCGAGTTTAGATTATACAATAACTTATTAACAAGACTTGAATATAGGTATGACAAGGCAAGCGGGCAGGCCTTCACAAAGGATAAGCTCACTTCAAATCACCAGGGCACGGTATCAGCTGAAGTGATATATAAGTTTTAGTAACCCCAGAAAGGAGATGCGAGATGAAATTGAAACTTTTTGTTTTTCTGGCTATCGCGGCTTTAACTGTTTGTTTGATCTCACCTTTAGCAATTGCTGTTCCAAGCGCTGACCCAGCAGGTTCAGCTACAGGAACGATCATGGATGTTCCTTCCTCTAATATAGGTAAGCCAACATTAGAGGAAGTGGCGACTGTAGCAGGACATAACAAGGTATCAATAAACTTTGTATGGACGCTCGTTGCAGGCTTTCTTGTCATGTTCATGCAGCCTGGGTTTGCCATGGTTGAGACGGGTTTGACGCGCGCTAAGAACGTTGCCCATACTATGGCCATGAACTTCTTAATTTACCCTTTGGGTATGCTTGGATTTTATGTATGCGGCTTCGCTCTTATGTTCGGAGGCCTCGGCGCCATGGGTACATTAGGAGGCTATGCTGGGCTGAATCATGAATTTACAAT
>JAHFGO010000042.1 GCA_023247385.1 Candidatus Omnitrophota bacterium
TGCATCTGATTTACAGTGTCATAGGCATAAGTAGTAACGCTTCCTAATGCGTCCGTTACGGTGAGTAGGTTCCCAAAACAGTCATAGGTATAACTTGTAGTGCTTCCAAGAGGGGTCAGTTACAGAGGCAGAATTATGTATTGTGTCCCCTGAATTTTTCTCCTGAATTTTTCTTTATACCATTTAAAATTTTTCCCAAAGTTGTTTAATTAATAAAACTGTGCCTCCTATGCCGAAAAATAAGAAACCGAATAATAGTATTACTTTTAGAATAATATGGATATTACTAACTATGGCAGTCCAAAAAATACAGATTCCAAAAACTAAACCGCATATAGCCATTACAATATTTTGTCTCTTGCTTAATTTCTTCTTATCTAAAAACCAACCTTTATGTTTTGAGGTGAGGGAAACTATCATTGCTACTGCGCAAACTCCAAAAAATAAAATTCCGCATATTATTTGTTGTAGGGACACTCCTTTGAAAAGATAAATATATATGCCTAAAAATACAAAGCCTAAACAACCTAATAACACCAACGTGGAGATGGTTTTTCTAAGGCGCATTATATCCTTCCCATTCATTGTAATTGAGATAACCTGCGCTAGAATAATCAAATTGGCTACCAAACCATCCACCCCAAATCCCTCCTGCAATACCTCCAACAATCCCACCAATTACTGTCCCTGGACCAGGAAAGGCACTTCCTATAGTTGCACCACCAGCTGCCCCTAATGTTCCTCCCGCAATCATCCCAGTCATTTTACCAGTTCCGCCCGGCTCTATAGCAGCGCCAATCGCTCCTGTTATTCTTCCTGTCCAGGTATAACCTAATTCTGAGAGTGTCCTTCCTATCCATCTCATAACTCTTTCAGGAGTTGGCGTAAATATACTCTGCCACGCCGTCAACCCCATCGGATCTCTTAAATTCACAGGGCTGTTTATGCAATAGAGGTAGCTATGTAATTGTCTTGGATCGTTGAGATGCGTGAGAAGCAGATACGGAACTGGTGAGCGTGCCCCAAACCTCAGCGATGGATCCTGAGTTATAAATCTTCCGATCCTCGCATCGTAGAATCTATTCCTATTAAAATACAGCCCGCTCTCAGCATCAAACTGCCTCCCTGTGAACAGCCACGCATTGGAAACCGCTCCTGACTGCGAGCGCATTTGACCGAATGCCTTATAATTGTAACTGGCGACTTTTACACCTGAGGCATCAGTAAGATTAACCACGCTTCCCAGGCCGTCATACTGATAAGAGTAGCCTCTTGAATCAGAGATTGGCTCATCGATTCTAACTTAATGCATTTCAAAGAGCTGGGGGCAAATGCCTGGGGTGGTACTTCGAGGACCGTCCCCGTCTGTCCCTTTTTGACACGTCCCCAATTCCCCTATATTGTGTCCCCTGAATTCTCATTAAAGGGACAGGTCTGGGGTGCAAAAAGGGACGGCTCTGGGATTACTGCCACAACCATCCCTAAGAGTCATATTTCTTTTAATATCCATATAGCCCAGGGTATATAATTTAATGTCGAATGACATGCAATAGTAATTGAGAGATTTTTATATCTATCGAAAAGGTAGGTGAGAGAAAGACCATATATAAATCTAATCATCAGCCAATTGGGCTGAGCAAAAGATGAAAAATGAAGAACACTAGATAAAATTGAAACAATAATTATACTCTGCCACTTATTAAATTTATTTTGAATAGCTTGATACAACAAACCCCTATCAATTATTTCTTCGATAAAAGGCGTAAGAAGTATATGATTAAACCCTTTAAAAGTTATTATCAAAAGAAAAGTTTTAAGCACTTTTATAAAATTAAATTTATCTATATATAATTCTCCGAAAGAAAAGTAATTAAAAAATAATTTGGTTAAGAAAAATAGTACGACACCAAAAAGAATTCCCTTAATTATCATCTTACCATTATCTTTTTTAACAAACCCTAAACTACTCCATTTTTCTTTTCGGCGAAATAAAAGAAACGATATAAGAATTATAGTAAAAATACTAACAAAAAAAGCGCCAATGTATGGATTCTCTTTCATTTTTTTAAGAAATAGCAGACTAAGAAAGAAAATAAAAACATATTGTATAATAAGTATAAAAATTGCATCTTTTATTGTCCAATTAACTTTAGTAGTATTGGGTGGGTTACTATCTATCGGTAATGGCATTTTTGATTTCTTCAACGGCTTTTTCAATCGCATCGGTCATAAGATTGAATGTATCTATTGCCTTGTCATATGCAGGGTTTGATGTCCATGAAGTACCTGGAGGGGTACTATCTCTTAGAATTTGGTAAGATTCATATACTTTCCCCATAATCTCAGCTGCTTCTCCTGCAGCATTTACAAGATCATTCCAACTGGTACGATTTCCAAAAGTACGCGCCCAAGCATCAGGGCCTTGGGTATAAAAAACAGTAAAGGAATGAACGTCTCCCCAAGGATTTAATCCAAATGGATCGACCCAATTCACAGGACTATTTATGCAATAGAGGTAGCTATGTAGCTGCCTCGGGTCGTTTAAGTGTGTGAGAAGCAGGTACGGGATAACTGGGCGTGCCCCGAATCTTAACGATGGGTCCTGAGTGATGAACCTGCCGATTGCGGGAGCATAGTATCGGTTACGATAATTATACAACCCGCTCTCGCTATCGAACTGCCTTCCTGTGAATAGCCACGCGTTGGAAACCGCCCCTGACTGCGAGCGCATATCACCGAATGCCTTGTAATTGTAACTGGCGACTTTTACACCTGAGGCATCTGTAAGATTAACCACGCTTCCCAGGCCGTCATACTGATAAGAGTAGCCTCTTGAATCAGAGATTATCTCATCAATTCTATTGGTGTGAATATAGTAGATTGAGCTTGAAACGGTCTTCTCTGAGATTACTTCGTCACCGTCATAATAATATTGGGTAGTGGTGCCATTTACGGTCTTAGAGACTCTCTTACCAAGGCCATTATAGGTGTAGGTTGCGCTTTGTGTGGGGCTTGAATAAGTCTTTAGTCTATTCTCATAGTCATAGGTGAAGGTTTCGGTGGTTGTATTGACTTTTCTCTGGATGAGGTTTCCGTTCTTGTCGTAGGTATAGGTTATGGTTGGGTTGGTGGGATTATAGGTTACGTTTATCTGATGTGAGTTGATATTTCCTGCGGAATCGGTGGCTTCTGCCTTTATGGCATTCAATCCAGAGTTTAATGGAACATTGTTGGCAGTGAATTGACCTAAAGATATAATAGCATTAATGCCATTCACTTTAACAGTAACTGGATTGGCGTCAGAGACGTTGCCTTTCACTTGGATCAATTTCTGGGTTGAGCCTGAACTCTGGGTGAGCTGGTTAAGGCTATTATAGGTATAGTTAGTGGCCAAATTGTCCTCATTCAAGCTGAGCCTATTCCCTAACATATCATAGGTGTTTGCAAGAGAGAAGCTCTGTGCATCGATTGTGCCTGATTCTAAAGTAAGCTGATTCAGCTTATCGTAAGTGTAATTGACAGAGCCATTGATCAAATTCACCATTGTGCGCCTTGAGGCATTGTCATAGGTATAGGTGAACTGGATATGTCCATAAGTGATTTATCTTTAATAAAATGGTCGCTGTCCCTATTATCCTTATCAAGGCCATTGTAGGTGTAGGTTGCGCTTTGTGTGGGGCCTGAGTAAGTCTTTAGGCGATTCTCGAGGTCATGGGTGAAGGTCTCGATAATAGAGCTGGCTTGTCTTGTGATGAGATTGCCGTTCTTATCATAGGTATAGGTTATGGTTGGGTTGGTAGGCGTATAGGTCACGCTTATCTGGTGCGTGCCGATATTGCCTGCGGAATCAGTGACCTCAAATAGGATGTCTGTTATTCTGTTATAAGGACTACCGTTCAACAATATCGCCAACTTTCTTATTTTCCATACCCCTTTCTAAAAGGCGAAACAACAGAGGTCTTTTAAATCTCTTTTCGATATCCCTACAATACCTACAATTAAAATCTGGTTGATTATAAGCATATGGATATTCTGGCAAAAAATAATAATAAATTTTATCTTTCTCTTTTATTTTCTTAATTTCTGGACATTCAGGATAGTGAAAAGTCAACCAATGTCTACTACCTATATATAGAATGGTTGGAGGGTTTCCTTTCCATATGCCTATTCGTCTTCTTCTTGCTTCTTTTTCTAACTTAAAATATTTATTTTTTCCAGCATAGTATCCGTGATCAAAAAAAGCCATTCCGTCTTTTAATAATTTTTCATTCAAAGATTCTTTATCATTTTTTATATATACTATTGCAAGGTCATTATTGGGGTAACCATTTTTATATTTTCTCTTTTTTTCTATTATTCGATATTGTATCTCTTTTCCTTTCAATAACAAACTCATATTATGAACTAGATTTTCTTGATAGTTTATTTCACCGGCTTTTGGAATATAAATTCCAGTTAATTGAATAATTTTATTATTTTTTAAAAAAATAATATTATTTTCTATATCCTGAACTTCTGATGTATATTTTTTATCATTAAATAATTTTGTGTTAGTGAATATTATAAGAATTATTCCAAAAATAGCAACTATTAGGAATCTGTACAGTAGACGCATTTATAATTGCCCCATAGGCCACCACTCCCTACCCAAAATAATTCTGTAGATTACATCATCGATGCTTAACGGGGGAAGGCCATTATCAGGTGGATCGAGCGGTGTATGCGTCTCTTCTCTTCCGACTTTGTATTGTTGTTGAAGAATGTATTCAAATTGTTCAAATTGTCTGGTTCTATATCTTGTAGATGAATCATCCTGCGCTGCTCTACTCCACGGTCTCAACCCAAGCGGATCTCTTAGATTCACAGGGCTGTTTATGCAGTAGAGGTAGCTATGCAGTTGCCTGGGATCGTTTAAGTGTGTGAGAAGTAGATACGGGATAACTGGGCGTGCCCCGAATCTTAACGATGGGTCCTGAGTGATGAATCGTCCGATCCTCGCATCATAGAATCTATTCCTATTAAAATACAACCCACTCTCAGAATCGAACTGCCTGCCTGTGAATAGCCACGCGTTGGAAACCGCTCCTGACTGCGAGCGCATATCACCGAATGCCTTATAATTATAACTGGCGACTTTTACACCTGAGGCATCAGTAAGATTCACCAGGCTTCCCAATCCATCATAGTGATAAGAGTAGCCTCTTGAATCAGAGATGAGCTCATCGATTCTGTTACTATGGATATAGTAGATTGAGCTTGAGGCGGTCTTTTCTGATATGACTTCATTGCCGTCATAGTAATATTGAGTGGTTGTGCCATTTACGGTCTTAGAGACTCTCTTACCGAGGCCATTGTAGGTGTAGGTGGCTGTTTGGGTGGGGCTAGAATAAGTCTTTAGTCTATTCTCATAGTCATAAGTGAAGGTTTCGGTGGTTGTATTGACTTTTCTCTGGATGAGGTTTCCGTTCTTGTCGTAGGTATAGGTTATGGTTGGGTTGGTGGGATTATAGGTTACGTTTATCTGATGTGAGTTGATATTTCCTGCGGAATCGGTGGCTTCTGCCTTTATGGCATTCAATCCAGAGTTTAATGGAACATTGTTGGCAGTGAATTGACCTAAAGATATAATAGCATTAATGCCGTTCACTTTAACTGTGACCGGACTTGCATCTGAGACTGTGCCTTTGACTTGAATCAATTTCTGGGTTGAGCCTGAACTCTGGGTGAGCTGGTTAAGGCTATTATAGGTATAGTTAGTGGTCTTGTTATCCTCATTCAAGGTAAGCCTATTCCCTAACATATCATAGGTGTTTGCAAGAGAGAAGCTCTGTGCATCGATTGTGCCTGATTCTAAAGTAAGCTGATTCAGTTTATCGTAAGTGTAATTGACAGAGCCATTGAGCAAATTTACCATTGTGCGCCTTGAGGCGTTATCATAGGCATAGGTGAACCTTGATATATCCTGGAGAGATGCGTCTTTATTTATGAGTTGCGTTAAACGGCTTGAATTATCATAGGTGTAAGTAGTGATAGCGCCATTAGGATAAGTGGTTTGAGTTCTCCGAGAGAGATTATCATAGCTAAATTGCGTGGTTTTACCATCTGGCGCGGTAATCGTGGCGAGCCGATTTAGGCTGTCATAGTCATAGAAGATCTTGCCGAAGAGGGAGATATCCAGCATGATCCTGTTTCCATTTAAGTCATAGGTGTAGACAATGGTTGTTCCGTCAGGATAAGACGGGATTTTGAGCCGGTTTAATTTGTCATATAAATATGAGGTTATGCCTGTTGAGTCTTGCATCTGGATTATATTGCCAACGCTATCAAATGAATAATTGACAAATGCGGCATCAGGATAGTTTATCCGATATAAGCGATTTAAGACGTCATATTGATAGGCTGTGGTTTTAGAGTTAGCGTCGGCGCGGGTGATTAAATTACCTTGATTGTCATAAGTGAATTGATATGATTGGTTTTGTGCATCGGTCATTTTAATGAGCCTATCCAATGAATCATAATTGTATGTGGCGGCATTTCCTTTGGCATCGGCAATGGACAAGAGATTCGATTTATTAAGATGCATCTGATTTACAGTGTCATAGGCATAAGTAGTAACGCTTCCTAATGCGTCCGTTACGGTGAGGAGGCTCCCAAAACAGTCATAGGTATAATTAGTGATATTCCCCAAAGGATTGGTTACCGAAGCAAGCTTACCATTTCTTGTGTAGGTATATGTGGTGATGTTTCCTAAAGGATCTTTTACGGATGATAGATTGCCATTTGCGTCGTATGTATATTCGGTAAAATTCACTTGAGGGTCAGTCACCTTAGTGACCCTGCCTAAGATGTCATAACTATAGATAGTGACATGGCTTAACGCGTCTGTCCGTGAGGCTATATTTCCATAGGCATCATAGGTAAAGCGGGTGACGTTGCCTTTAGGGTCGGTTATAGAAATAATCTGGCCATATTGGTTATAGACGTTCGTAGTAACTCCACCCTCAGGATTCACAGTTTGGACTAAATTACCTTTCGAGTCATAACTAAACGTAGTAACATTGCCTTTTTGATCAATGAAACTGGTGGGTTGATTGTAGGTTGTTTCAAAAGTAAATCTTGTCCAGGCTCCTTGTGCATTATAGATGCCGGTCTTATTTCCATTTGCGTCATAGGTAAAGTTGGTATGGTTATTGTTCTTATCGTAGTAGTTGGTTACATTGCCATTTTCATCATTAGTGGTTCTTTCCATTATATCATTCGGGTCTGTGATACTTTGCAGAAAAAGATGATTATCAAAATTGTAATTATATATCTGGCCTCTATTGTTTATGACATGAACATCTGACCATAGATAGTCGAACGTTGTAACATTGCCGAGTGGATCTGTCTGGTTATTCACACGGTCAGCATAGGTATATGTATAATTATAGGCATTGCCCTCTTTGTCTGTGAATCGAGTTATGTTATGGGTGATTAAATCATAGGTATAATTATCCTCATTTCCGCGCCTATCTATCACCTTAATAAGATGGCCGGATGCATCATAATTATATTGAATAAAGTTGCCTAGAGGGTCTATTGCTTTGGAAACCATTCCATTGGCGCCATATTGCAGAATAATTTTTCGGCCAGCCGGCTCGACAATCTCTGTCGGCACCTCCTGGCCGTTAACCACACTATAGGTAAGAGTGGTTCTATTTTGATTCCTGTCTTCTATATATAGGAGCTTGCCAGAAAGATCGAATCGGTATACTACCCCATATTTTGTCTTTAACGTAAAACCTGTCGAATCTTTTGTTAGGGTATTATACTTATTATAGGCGACATACGTATATACATTAGGGGCGCTTTGATAGTATATCTCCTTCGCGCCATTTTCTCTTACAAGAGTGACATGGTCAGAATATTGGTTGATCCTTAACCCATAAGAATGTGTCCACCCATAGCCAAATATAAAGAAATTATCGTCTGTATCAAAATTATATGTTGAAGTTCCACATCCACATATTATAGTAGCATTGTCGAAGTGAACGTGGGAGAAGGACGCTTCGAGCGCAATCCTTCCGCTCGTTAAAAGTGGGGATGGGTCAGTATAATTTATTTGTAAAGAGCCATCAATGTAAATTTTGATATTGCTTCCTGATGTTTGTATCTTTATCCTGTGGTTATCATAGGGGCTATATGTTGTGTATTTATTTGTCAAAGAAGAGAACGTTCCGTTTATGACTTTGGCGAGTTCTACTTTCTTATCTTTGTGAATTAAAAAATAATATGAATCTTTTATTTGACGCCATACCTGCGGATTTTCCGTGTAACGAAAATAGATTCTGGCCATGTCCCAAGCGTTTGAGGTTGAGGATGAGATGGTCTTCATATCTATCTCTAAGGTAAAATCCTGAAACTTATTATCTGTGGTGGTCCTGTCCCCTTCACCCGAATACTTGCCATTTTCTATCACCCAACTGCCGCTGCCAGGATCAGGATGCCATCCGGGCACCTCTGAGACGACTTGGGCATTGTAATATCTTGTTAGGTCAAGAGGCAGAGATCTTGTTGGAATAGTTATATCTTTAACGTGAAGGGCGAGATTACCGTTCCAGATGACTACCGGGTCACCAGTGGTTGCACTATCCTCATCGCTTGGGCCATTGCCTGTTGTCCACTTAACACCACCGGTTGTTCCACCACCTCCAGAACAATTACCGCAGCCGCCGCCGCCCAAAATCTTTCTCAACTCATCATCTTTTAATTCTCTTTTGATGTCGCTTAGTTTTGAAAAATCGATCCTTTTTTTACTTATAGCCAAAAGCTTGCCATCCCATATCTTCTCAAAAAGATGAAATGGCACCTCAAAGTTCTTATGATTTACGCCTGGGTCGTATACCGATACGCCTTTTTCAGTAATGGCTTTTACGAGACAGAAGTGCTTATTTTCAGTGATATTAAGTATAAGCTGAGAATTCTTTGCCATCTTCCGCAGCGCACTTAAATCCGCTTCATAAGCCATTGCATGTAAACCAGATTCTTTAGCGGCATTTTTTATCTCATAAAGAGAGTTCAATCCCCTGTTGCTATCGTATGATGCGTTCAACTCTTTCGTTGCGCTGTCTATTTTATCAGAAAGTATGCCCAAATTCTGAAATGCCTTACCTAAAACATCTGAGCCGCAATAGCCTTTGAGAAAATCTGGATGTTTGTCTTGATCGGCAAAAAGTGGGCCGCTAAGTAGAAATATAAGGCTTAAAATAAATATGGTGATTTTATAATTTTTCATTTTATCAATCAGTGATCACTGCTCCGTCCTGCGGATCGGTTATAATAACTTGAGGCGGTGTTGTATCGGGCCCATTTATGGTCCACGTCCCTTTCTGAATCCAGTCCTGATAGGCGTCAACATCATCAACCACTTTAAGATAGGTATTCTTCGTACCAGTGAATGGAGATTTAAAGGTGACGTTCCATTTGACTGTTAAGGTTGTGCCACTCCCTGAGACAGTTGTAGAGGCGCATTTGAGCTTTGTATAGGAGTTTTCTATTGTGTTAGATGAGCCAGGGACGTAGCCACCTAACCACGATGAATCGGCATCGTCTCTTAGATAGAGCTTATTCGTGTTCTGTTTGTAGTAGCCGAAGAAACAATTTGCGCCAGAAGTAGAGGTATTTACCAGAAAACGCACATACTGGATATTCTGCCAGCCATCCGGGTCGGAATAGGTGGTGGTAAAGACCTGAGCAACGTTTACTTGACCGCTGCCTGATGAGGGAGCGATCGTTCCAACTTGAGGTGAGCGATCTACTGTATAGGTTCCTTTCTGGGTCCAATCTGCATAGCCACCAGCATCATCTACTACTTTAAGATAGGTATAGTAGGTCTTGCCTGAATAAGTGGGTTTAAAAGTGATACTCCAAGTTACGGTTAACGTATTGGTTGAGCCTAAGATAGTTGTAGTTGCACAATTCAATTTTACATAGGAATTTTCGATTATGTTGCTTGAGCCAGGGCTATAGCCGCCCAGCCAGATAGTATTTAAGTCATCTCTTAGATAAAGCAAATTGGTATTCTGGTTATAGTATAAATAAACAGAATTGGTGAGCGCTGTTGCACTTGCGCTGATTAAAAGATGGGCTTTTTTTAAATCAGCCCAGCCGTCACTATCAGAATAGGTACAGGTAAAGGTGCTGGCTACATCTGGTGCAGTTGAGCCGATTGAAGGTGAGATAGTGCCAACTGTGGGTGTGGCGGCGAAGACAGGGCTAGAAAATAAACACAATAAGAGGGTCAAGCTCACCCTCCCTATTATTGCCTTATTCATTTTCTTCTTTGATTCTGGCATAAAACTCTCTTGCTTTAAAAATATCATCTATTCTCTACATTGTCAAGGCTGTATAGGCCATCTTTTTCATTTCTAATTATACCATATATTTTGTGATTTGTCAAATAAAATTTAAGGAAAAAATAAAATTAGGTAGGGGCGGTTTGATTTATTCGGCGGATTGTTTGATTACTATTGCACCTAAAGAGATCCCTTCTTTTTCGGCGAGTTCTTTTGCCTTCTTTTCCAGTTCTTCTTTCGTCTTGATCAGGTTTTCTAAATGGAATTTCATATTTAAATAATTTTCGTTGAGTTTTTCAAGCTGGTTTAGTAAAGCCTCTTTTTCCGCCTTCTCCTCTTCGATCTTCGCTTTTAGCTTTTCTATATCAGAATCTCTTTCTTGAATATTTGCAAGGTAACCCTTGTTAGCCAATTTTTCTCCCTCTATTGTCTGTGATAGCATGCTTATTTTTTCTTCTTGGGACTTGATGCTGGTCTTCAGCTCAGCATTGGTAATTTCTATATCTTTTAGTCTATTCTCAAGACTCTGTTTGGCGGCCTTAGTTTCATCGAGACTTTTTTGAATGGCTATCTTTTTTTCTTTCTCATTCTCTTTTAAAATATAAAAAGATACCGTAGTACACAGTAAAACTATGCTTAGTGCAGATGAGATAATTAAAATCACCTTTAAATTTTTAGGCATATTGATCCCCTTTCTAATATATTCACTCAACTACTATGGTAATTATGAAGCGTTTTTCAGCCTGGCTTATCGATTTAGGAAACGGAGGAAATGGAGATGCCTTTTTAACTGCATTCATAGCCGGCTCATCCAAAGAAGGGTTCGATGACTGCAAAACTCTGGATCCATCAATCAAATCTCCGTCTGAAGCTAAGGAGAATACAATTTTCACCTCGCCTTTGATAATGGCACCTTTTGTAATCGCTGGCAATTCTATATTTTCGACTATCCTATTTTTAACAGCGAAGTAATATTCTTCGGGCGTGGAGTAGGGGACGATTTCCACTATCTCCGCCTTCTTTTCTTTCGGAGGTTCCTTTATTTTTTTTGCTTCTACGAGGCGGCTCCTTTTCTCTTTGAAAAATTCGGGTTTCATCTCTACTTTGCTTCTTCTCTCGAAAGCCGGTTTCTCAGGCACTGTAAATTTCTTCTCTCCGATAGGCGCTGTCCGCGGCTGCTCTAAATAATCGCTTTCGCCAGTTATGATATGAGGGGTCAGAAATACAACGAGTTCTTGTTTCTTAACTTCCTTGTCTGTCTTCCTAAAAGCGTGTCCAACTATAGGAATATCGCCTAATATTGGAACCTTATCAACTGTGTTCGTCCTCTCGTCCTTTATCAAGCCGGCGATGACTATGGTTGTTCCATCTTTCACCGTAACGCTCGTCTCCGCCTGGGTTGTCGACACTATAGGAACGGTAGTTGCAGGGCTACCATAAGTATAAGTACCGGAGACGGAACTTACCTCTGGCTTGATTTTCATAGTAACGAAACCATCCTTATTTACGGTTGGGGTAACAAATAGTTTCACACCCACATCTAGAAAGCTAAGGGTCGTTCCGGTCGTAGTCGTAGATGTGCCTTGGGTTACGGTGTTCGTTGCATAGGGCTGTGAGGTTCCTACCAGAATCTTCGCCTCCTGATTATTAAGCGCTGTTATCCTTGGGCTCGAAAGTAGATTCGTATCCCCAATGGTCTTTAATGCCTGAACCATTACAGCATAATCGGAAGTAGCCCCAAGGGTTCCGATTACAACCTGCGCGCCTGGGGTTAATGCGTTCTTCGCCGCTAATTCAAATGTGCTCTTTATGCTGATCTCTCTTTCTAACTTATGAAGAACCTGTTCCCAATCTACACCCAGCTTATATTTATCGTCCAAGGTAATCTGGACTATCTTCGCCTCGATTAGAACCTGCTGTAATCTGTCATCGAACGCTGTGACCACCTCTTCTATTTCGGTTATCCTCTTCTCTAAATCCGTAACTGCAACCTTATTAGTCCGTTCGTCTATCTGCATTGTGCCAACGCCTTTAGTCAACATCTCAGAGATCTTCGTCTTCAAATCAGCTGCCTTGGCATATCTCAATTCAAATATCTTAGTCGTAGTAGGCATGTCTATCCTTTCAATCATATCGGTGAGTTGAGCTATAGACGCTGGACTATCAATAGCAACTATCGTATCAGAGCCTTCATCTACGATTATCTTCCCAACCTTTGTCTTTATCTGATTTAATGCCTTACTGACCTCAATAGCTTTAGCAAATTTAAGCTGAAATATCTTCACCTCTTTTTTGTCGCCATACTTTTCTCCATACATCGCCTCATAGTTCCTCTGTGTCATCACATAAATTATATCACCTCTCTTTTCATAGGCTAAGTCATTCGCTATAAGGATGATTTCAAAAGCATCCATAATATTTATGCTCTTTAAGAATATCGTAACGCGGCCTTTTACATCGCTGCCTACTACAATATTCATATTCCCTTTACTAGAGAGCATTTTTAGAACCTCCACTATATCCATTCCTTTTAAATCCAAGGCTATCTTTTCGGCCTCAGCAGCAGCTGTTGATGGTGAAATATCTTGAATCTCTGTTTGCGCTGATGCGATAGGGCCGATAATAAATAGAAATACAAAAACAATGGTTATCATAAAAAGGATTCGTCTCATAAATTAGCCTCCGAATTTGCGAAGCAAATTCGTCCCGATCCGCCGAAGGCGGAGAGGGACATTATAAAAATAGTGCTATCTTCTTACCTTCATACTCCAGCACTACCTTGCCGTCAGAAATGTCGTCTATAGTAAAACCATTAAAAGACTGTTTTTTATTAAGGTAATATGTCTTTTGGGTTTTTTTATCCTCTATTATGGCTTGAGGATTTTCTCCTGCAATTATGCCTACAAGGGTAAGGTTACTTGATATATCCTCTTCGGCCTTACTTAGCTGGGAGGGTTTCCTCTCTTCCTTGGAAGGCGGACCAAATATTTTTTTATTGGCTATCTCCTTCGAATAATAGGAATAATCTTTTACTTTTACTTCCGAGACGGATTCTTTTTTTGCTTGTCTTAAGACCATTGAATCAGATGTTTGGGAAATAAGGGATTGGATCTTTTTATGTGGTTTTATAAACAAAATATCGAATATGAAATATGACGTAAGTAATATAAAACCGGCTGTCAGATATTTATTGAGGGATTTTAAAACTGCTGGCTCGAATACTAGGTTTCGCTTCGGCGTTTCTGATCTTGGCCCTTTCGAATCGGATTGGTTTGTGACTTGGTCTGGAGGTTTTTTATGCTTCCCTTTTATGAGGGCCAACAATCTCTCTTCAGGCGAAATGTCTCTCTCCATCTAAATCGTCTCTTTCTTTATAACATCTGAGATCGTGTTTTCATCCACAGCGGTCTTACCATTCATGGCCAGCTCCTCAAGCGCATTATGACAAGCTATGGATATCTTCCGCGGATATCCTTGCGCATAATCATATATGAGTTTAATAGCGCCATCCGTGAATAGCTGTCTCGACTGGTCGAGGCCCGCTTCTCTTAGTCTAAATTCTATCATCTCTTTAGTCTCTTTTTCATCCAGTGGATTTATTATGTATTTAAGGATAATTCTGTCGTAAAAGTTCTTTACCCTCTTTACCCGCGGAAGGAGCTCCATCTGGGACACTATCACAAGTTGGAGAAGTTTATATTCGTTCGTCTCATAATTCAAAAGGGTCCTTAAAATCTCTAAGAATGGTGTGGATAGCTTTTGTCCTTCATCTATCAATAAAACCACTGTCTTGTTCTCATCCACTCCTTTTTTAAAGAGATACTTCTCTATCTCTTCTCTATAATTTAAGGTTGATCTTGAATCCGGTTTTATTCGGAACATTCTAACAAGGCTTGATAGAAATTGAAATTCCGATTTGTAAGAGGGGTCCAATATCATATGAAAGATATAATTGTTGTCATTAGAAAAACTCTGCAACAAAGCCCGCGACATCGTCGTCTTGCCAATCCCTACATCACCCAATATAAGACTTAAACCCCGCTTCAATCTTATCGCTATCTCTAATCTTTGAAGCGCTGTATTATGCGCAGATGAACGATAAAAGAATGCGGGATCCGGACTCGAGGAGAACGGCTCTCTCTTTAATCCCATTGCCTCATAATAACTCATACTTTATTCTCTTCTCTTAGGAGGTCTTCTATTTTACTCAAAGATATATTTTCTTTTCGATAGCTTATTATCTTTCTTAAGGTCTCAAGCGTAGAGTTGTCAAAATATCTAAAATTGGTTTCAGGGCTCCTCCCTGTTTCTTTGATCAGTCCCAATTTCAAATAATACTTTATTGTGTAAATGGATAATCCTGAAAGGTGGGATAAGTCTTTTATTAGATAAATATCTTTCGTAACCATATTACTCTCTATGTAGATAGTAAATTATTACTCTCTATATGGATAGTATACCATAACTTTTTGATTTGTCAAGTCGTTCGATAAACTGGTAGGGTTAGTATTACTGCGTCGTTCTATCTATATGTATATCTATACACTACATTAGAATATCCTGATTTATCAGATCCTCTAATAGCGTATGCCCTGAAGTAATATAGTGTATTCGCGCTAAGGCCGACTATGGTGCATGTTGTGATATTTGTGGCTGCGCTTCCTTTAGAGGCAAATGTTACCCCGTCACTACTCATCTCCACTCTAAATCCTGTCTCATCAAGAGAGTTATCCTGCCATGTTAATTTTATCTGGGTTGAGGATAGAAGGGTTGCTGTAAGGAGAGACGGGGCTATCGGTAGAGGTATGGTTGTTCCTTGTATTACTTCTGAATATGCTGATTTATCAGATCCTCTAAGGGCGTATGCCCTGAATGAATACGTTGTATTCGCGCTAAGGCCGCCTATGGTGCATGTTGTGATATTTGTGGCTGCGCTTCCTTTAGAGGCAAATGTTACCCCGTCACTACTCATCTCCACTCTAAATCCCGTTTCATCAAGAGAGTTATCCTGCCAGGTTAGTTTTATCTGGGTTGAGGAAATAGCTTGGGCTGTTAGGTTAGATGGAGCTATCGGTAGAGGCATGGTTGTTCCTTGTATTACTTCTGAATATGCTGATTTATCAGATCCTCTAATAGCGTATACCCTGAAGTAATATGTTGTATTCGCGCTAAGGCCGACTATGGTGCATGTTGTCACATTTGCACCTGCGCTTCCTTTAGAGGCAAATGTTACCCCGTCACTACTCATCTCCACTCTAAATCCTGTCTCATCCAGAGAGTTATCCTGCCATGTTAATTTTATCTGGGTTGAGGATAGGGTTTGAGCGGTAAGGTTAGATGGCGCTGCAGGAAGAGGCAATGTGGATATAGATACCACATCCGAATATGTCTTTCCTACGCCATTGTAGGCATATACTCTAAATTGGTATGTGGTGTTTGGTATAAGACTTGATATCGTGTATGTTGTTTTATCAGTGCTTGTTCCACCTTTATATGTAAATGTTATACCGCCGTCAGTGCTCATCTCTATCCTAAAGCCTATTTCATTATCAGAATTATCCTGCCAATTAAGCCTTATCTGGGTAGATGATAAGGCCTGGGCT
>JAHFGO010000043.1 GCA_023247385.1 Candidatus Omnitrophota bacterium
AATGCTATATATAGGCTAAAGCGGCTGCTGTAGCTCAGCAGGTAGAGCACGTCCTTGGTAAGGACGGGGTCATCGGTTCAATTCCGATCAGCAGCTCCATCCGCCTTCGTGTATTGGGTTTGGAGTAGATAGTCCACCTTCATGTAGGCTGTTATTGATTGTAGGCAGCTTTCGGTGGACTATTCTCCGAAGGCTATCTACTCTGAATAACAACTCACACGAAGGAGAATAGTCTTCGGCGGATGAACCGCCGTACGCTATCTTCTACGAATAAGCTATACACAAAAAGGCGGGCCATTAATAATAGTTTAAGGTGGTCCCTCATCCCGAGCGTCCTTTGTTTATGTGCAGACGCGAGGGACTCGGGACGATTTGTATACCGAAAACAATAACAAATCGGAGGCGAATATGGCAAAAGAAACATTTGTAAGAACCAAGCCGCATGTGAATATCGGAACCATCGGTCACATAGATCATGGCAAGACCACACTCACCGCAGCAATCCTTGCTAGCCTGGCAAAGAAGGGACAGGCTCAAGTCAAGTCATATGCCGATATAGCTAAAGGGGGGACAGTTAGGGATGAGACCAAGACTGTTACTATTGCAGTGGCACACGTAGAATACGAGACTCAAGCCCGCCACTACGCCCATATAGACTGTCCAGGACACGCCGATTATATAAAGAACATGATAACAGGCGCAGCCCAGATGGATGGGGCGATCCTCGTAGTAAGTGCCGTAGACGGGCCAATGCCACAGACGCGCGAACACATCTTACTCGCCCGCCAAGTTAACGTCCCCTCAATAGTCGTATTCCTAAATAAGGTAGATCTGGTTGAAGATAAAGAGCTTGTAGATTTAGTGGAGCTTGAGGTAAGAGAGCTCTTGACCAAATACGGATTCCCTGGTGACAAGACCCCTGTAATTAAAGGAAGCTCCCTAAAAGCCATGACAAATCCTGATATGCCTGAGGCCACAAAATGCATATTTGAGCTTCTAGATGCAGTCGACTCATTCATCCCCACACCTAAAAGAGATATAGATAAGCCATTCCTCATGCCCATAGAGGACGTATTCTCTATAACAGGCCGTGGCACCGTGGGAACAGGAAGAGTTGAGAGAGGCCAGATAAAGGTGGGAGAGGAAGTCGAGATAGTCGGCATCAGGCCTACAAAGAAGAGCGTTGTAACTGGTGTAGAGATGTTCAGGAAGCTCCTGGATCAAGGCCAGGCCGGCGATAACATCGGAGTTCTGCTCCGGGGCATAGAGAAGACAGACCTGGAAAGAGGCCAGGTCCTTGCAAAGCCAGGCTCAATCACCCCTCATACCAAGTTTAAATCAGAAGTATACATCTTAAGTAAAGAGGAAGGCGGCAGGCATACCCCATTCTTCAATGGTTACCGCCCACAGTTCTATTTTAGAACCACAGATGTGACAGGCGTAGTGACGCTGCCAAAAGACGTTGAGATGGTGATGCCCGGAGATAATGTAAGCTTTGAGGTGGCGCTGATTACCCCGATAGCCATGGAGAAGGAGCTGAGATTTGCAATACGTGAAGGCGGACATACAGTCGGTGCAGGCGTAGTTACTGAAGTGATAGAGTAGAGAAGATGGCACAAGAGCTTATCATATTTGAGTGCACGCAATGTAAAAACAGAGATTACGCTTCGACTAAGAATAAGAAGAAGAATCCGGATAAGCTCGAATTGAAAAAATTCTGTAAATTTTGTAGAAAACATACAGCACATAAGGAGATCAAATAATATAAGAGCCTGCCAGGTTAGAGTCAGGAGCGAGGTTGCTTTTAAAGGAGGCCAGTAGCTCTAACGGTAGAGCAGCGGTCTCCAAAACCGCGTGTTGGGGGTTCGAATCCCTCCTGGCCTGCCAATTCTGCGAAGCAGAATTGATCCTGAAGATGCGACGAATAGGAGCATCTGAAAGACTTCAACTCGCAAAGCAAAAATCCCGATTATGAGACGGGAATGAGCAGCGCAAAAAATGGACATAAAGTCCTAAGGGTAGCAAGACTGTCGAAATGGCGAATAAAATTGCAAACTTTTTCAAAGACATAAAGATAGAAATGATCAAAGTCTCATGGCCTACGAGGGATGAGCTGATTGGATCTACGGTAATAGTGCTTATCTCTTTGGCGATCCTTTCGGCTTTCATTGGCGTATGCGATATCATACTATCCAAGATCGTTAATATAATTATGGCAAAGCTCTAAATGGCAAAGCACTGGTACGTTATACATGCACAAACTGGATATGAGGACAGGGTGAAGACAGCGTTGGAGGCGAAGGTCAAGGCAGGATTGGCGAAGGAGGCCAT
This sequence comes from Candidatus Omnitrophota bacterium, assembly GCA_023247385.1. GTDB lineage: Bacteria > Omnitrophota > Gorgyraeia > 2-01-FULL-45-10 > 2-01-FULL-45-10 > JAHFGO01. The sequence goes on from JAHFGO010000043.1 coordinate 2,332, forward strand.
TTCACAAATACTGGTTCCGATAGAACAAGTGTCAGAGGTCAAGGGAGGAAAAAAAAGGATATCTCAGCGTAAATTTTTTCCTGGATATCTATTGGTTGAGATGGAGTTAACAGATGAGAGCTGGTATCTAATAAAAAATATACCAGGTGTGACCGGATTCGTCGGTGCAGGGTCTAGGCCTCTACCACTAAGAGAAGAAGAGATAGAGAATATATTAAAACAGGCAAAAGAGGCAAAAGAGAAACCCACGCCGAAAGTTATTTTTGAAAAGGGCGAGAGCATAAGAGTTACTGAAGGGCCCTTTACGAATTTCAATGGCGCTGTAGAAGAAGTGAACCTCGCCAAAGGTAAGGTTAAGGTCATGATATCCATCTTTGGCCGTGCAACACCAGTAGAATTAGAGATGTGGCAAGTAGAGAAGATATAAAGGCAAAACATGGCTAAAAAAGTAAAAGCACTAATAAAATTATATTGCCCGGCTGGCACTGCCAATCCCGCACCTCCAGTGGGGCCGGCGCTCGGACAGCATGGCCTGAACATAATGGAATTTTGCAAGTCATTTAATGAAAAGACAAAAGGACAGGAAGGATTGACGCTGCCCGTAGTAATAACAGCCTATGAGGACAGGACGTTTACCTTTATCATAAAAAGTCCGCCATGCTCGATACTTTTAAAGCGTGCCTGCGGGGTTGCGAAGGCGAGCGGCGTGCCCAATAAGGAAAAGGTCGGAAAGGTGACGATGGAGCAGGTAAAAGAAATAGCTAATTTGAAATTCAAAGATTTGAATACGACGGACCTAAATAAGGCCGTCGAGATAGTTAAAGGCACTGCAAGAAGCATGGGGATAGACGTAGAGGGATAAAATAAATTCAAAATTCAAAATATGAAAAAGTTAACAAAGAGATTAAAAACAGTTCAAGCTTTATATGATGCGACAAAGGCATATAATCTAAGAGATGCCATTGCCATATTGAAGAAGACGCCCAAGCTCAAGTTTGATGAGACTATTGAGATATCGGCCAAACTTAATGTGAATCCAAAAGAAGCTCAAAGCGCCTCCATACGAGGGACAGTAGCGCTGCCCCATGGAACTGGTAAAAAGGTTAGGGTGGCAGTTTTCTGCAAGGGCGAGGAAGAGAGGAAGGCGAGAGACGCCGGAGCGGATTTCGTAGGAGCTGAAGACTTGATTGCAAAGGTTCAGGGCGGATGGGCTGATTTCGATGTAGCAATCGCAACTCCCGATATGATGAAAGATATTGCAAAGTTAGGAAAAATCCTTGGACCAAGAGGACTCATGCCTAATCCAAAATCCGGGACGGTTACTCAGGACACGGCCAAGACTATTAAAGAAGTGAAAGCTGGAAAGATAGAATTCAAGATGGATAAGCAGTCTGGCATTCACGCATCGCTTGGTAAATTATCTTTTCCGGATGATGCGATATACGCCAATGCAGTTTCGCTCATCGATGCGATAATGGGCGCTGGCCCGCAGGGCGGTGGGCCGAAAGGCCAGCATGTTAAGTCCCTTTATATGTCTACAACTATGGGCCCTGGCGTGAAGCTGGATTTGGCAGAGTTTAGAAAGAGCTAACCCCTTATGGAAAAAAAAGACAAATTCGGAAAGCTCTGTAAAGAGCGGATGGTGGCTGAGATGGTATCGCGTTTTAAGGCGCAGCCGAATTTTATTATAACTAGCTACATGGGCTCAACTGTGTCTGACCTGGAGCTTCTTAGACGAAATCTAAAAAAGACATCCTCGAGTTATTTTGTAGTAAAAAATTCTATTCTAAAGACAGTCTTTAATGAGCTCAAGCTGAAAGAGGAGTCGGCAAAAATAGACAGCGGGATGGGGATCTCATTAAGCGGCGAAGATATAATATCGACCTGCAAAGTGCTGGTGATATTTGCGAAAGACCATGAAAAGTTCAAAATAAAAGGTGCAATCATTGACGGAAATAGCGTTCCGACGGAAAAGGTCAAAGCGTTGGCCGGCCTGCCATCGAAAAATATTCTGATTGCACAAGTAGTGGGCGGCATAAAAGCGCCAATAACAGGTTTTGTAAATACGCTCGGCGGCGTTTTACGAAAATTCGTGTATGTCATTGAAGCAATAAAAGATAAGAAACCAGAAACCAGTAACCAGTAACCAGATTCTGGTTACTGTGTTCTGGTTACAATAAAAAATATCAAGGAGGAAAAGATGGAGACAAAAGAAGAAAAAAAAGTAGAGCTCACAGACAAGATGAAGAGCGTGATGGATACGATCGAGAAGATGACCGTCTTGGAGTTAGCAGATCTCGTAAAAGCTCTCGAGGATAAGTTCGGTGTCCAGGCAACCGCACCGGTTAGCGTGCAGGCCGTAGGCGCACCAGTCGGCGCAGCTCAAGCACCGGCGGAGGAAAAATCTACATTTACGGTGGTTCTGGCGAGCGCCGGCTCGAACAAAATCCAGGTCATAAAAGAGCTTCGCGCCCTGACTAATTTAGGGTTAAAAGAAGCCAAGGATCTTGTTGATGGTGCGCCAAAGACTGTCAAAGAGGGAGCAATGAAGGATGAGGCTGAAAAAATAAAGAAACAACTCGAGACGGCTGGAGCGAAAGTCGAGTTAAAGTAATAGGAATTTTCGGATCGATTACGAAAGGGACGATGATAAAACGTAAAACATACGCGAAGATAGAGGAGTGCTACAGGCTTCCGAATCTATTGGAGATTCAGCTTAAATCTTACGAGGACTTTTTACAATTGGACATTCCTAAGGCAAAACGTGAAAATAAAGGCCTCGAGGCAGCGTTCAGAGAGGTATTCCCTATTGCAACGCCAGACGGAGAGTACAAACTAGAGTATTTGAACTACGCCATAGGAAAGCCAAAATATTCTATATCAGAATGCAAGAAGCGGGGGATGAGTTACGCAGGGGCCTTGCGCGTGATGATGAGGCTGAAATCCAAGAGAGAGACCAAGGAGCAAGAGGTTTACTTGGGCGACATACCGCTCATGACAGATACGGGCACGTTTATAGTCAATGGGGATGAGAGGGTGGTGGTAAGCCAGCTTCACCGTTCGCCTGGCATATCGTTTGAAGAAGAGCCACACCCGACTGGAAAAAAGATATACTCGGCAAGGATAATACCCTATAGAGGCGCATGGGTGGAGTTCGAATTCGATATTAATGAGGTTCTCTATGTCTATGTTGATAGGAAGAGGAAATTCCTGGCAACGACATTTTTGCGAGTATTCGACTATGCGACCGATGAAGTGATACTAAAGACTTTTTGCGGCATAGATGTGCATGAGATCACTAGGTCCTCTCAGCTTGAGAGATTAGTTGGGCAAGTATTAGCGAAAGACATTATCGTTAAAGAGACAAATGTGACAATAGCTGAAAAATACCAGAAGATCACGAAGGAAGTCGCAGACAAGATTTGGGAATCTTCAGTCAGACGCGTGGAGGCCCTGAGCAAGATCGTGCCTGAAATTATCAACACACTGAAGAAAGACCATACAAAGACAAAAGAAGACGCAATGATGGATATATATAGGAAACTAAGGCCTGGCGATCCGCCAACCCCAGAGTCTGCAGCAAGTCTAGTGGATAGATTATTCTTTGACAATAGGAGATATGACTTGGGGAATGTGGGCCGTTATATGCTGAATCGAAAGCTGAATATGAAGGTCTCATTAGACCAGAGGCTCATTACGCCCCAGACGCTTATTCAAGTAATTTTGAAATTGATTACTGTAAAGAATGGTGAAGGCAACGTTGACGATATAGACCATTTGGGGAATAGACGCGTGAGGTGTGTTGGAGAACTCTTGGCGAACCAGATAAGGATTGGATTAGCGAGAGTGGATCGTTCCTGCAGGGAGAGAATGAATCTTTATGATCTTGCAAATGTTATGCCGCACAATCTTATAAACTCAAAGCTAGTTTCCAGTGTGATAAGAGACTTCTTTGGCAGATCCCAGTTATCGCAATTCCTGGATCAGACGAATCCTCTGGCTGAAATGACCCACAAACGCCGTATGAGCGCGCTTGGCCCTGGCGGTTTAAACAGGGAGAGGGCGGGATTTGAAGTGCGCGACGTTCACTACTCCCATTATGGCAGAATGTGTCCTATAGAGACTCCAGAAGGACCAAATATTGGTTTAATAGCATCTTTGAGCACTTATGCGAAGATAAATGAATTCGGATTCATTGAAACTCCATACAGGAAGGTTGAGGATGGCAAAGTTACGGATAAGATAGAATATCTTTCAGCTGATGTGGAGGACCTTTACATAATCGCGCAGGCAAACTCGAAAATAGACTCGAGAGGGAATTTCATAGATAATAAAGTATTCTGTCGTTTTAAGGATAATTTTCTACAGACTAGCCCAAAAGAAGTACAGTACATGGACGTTTCGCCCAGGCAGCTTGTGAGCGTGGCAGCGAGCCTCATTCCATTTCTAGAGCACGATGACGCTAACAGGGCGCTCATGGGTTCGAATATGCAGCGGCAGGCGGTTCCGCTATTATATACCGAGGCGCCGCTCATAGGAACTGGTATGGAATATAGGACCGCGAAAGATTCAGGGACAGTTGTGGTCGCCAAAAATGCAGGCACCGTAACAAGCGTGGATTCTACCGAAGTTGTTATAAGCGGTAAGATTTATAGTCTTCAAAAATTTGAAAGGTCCAATGCGAACACATGTGTGAATCAGAGGCCTATAGTCGAGCTTGGCGATAAGGTGAAAGAAGGAGAAATAATAGCAGATGGCTCTGCCACAAAAGATGGTGAACTCGCTTTAGGGAAGAATGTGCTGGTTGCGTTTATGCCGTGGAGAGGATACAATTTTGAAGATGCAATCCTATTGAATGAAAAGCTTGTAGCTGAAGATAAATATACATCCTTACATATTGAGGAGTTCGAGATAGAGGCCAGAGACACCAGGCTTGGCAATGAGGAGATAACAAGGGATATCCCTAATGTAGGCGAAGAGGCGCTGCGCAATTTGGACGAAAATGGAATAATAAGGATTGGCGCGCAGGTCGAGCCAGGAGATATTCTCATAGGGAAGGTAACGCCTAAGTCTGAGACTGAACTTTCCCCCGAAGAGAAGTTGTTGCGTGCGATATTCGGAGAGAAGGCAGGGGATGTGAGGGATTCCTCACTTATAGCCCCACCTGGTGTAGAGGGCATAGTGGTCGACGTTAGGGTCTTCTCAAGAAGGGATGCCCGATCTAAGACCAAAGATGAGAGGATGCAAGAGCTTAAAGAAATAAAGGTGCTGGAAGGATCTTTTGAGACTCAGATTCAAAAAATAAAAGAAGAGAAATATCGAAAACTTCACAAGTTATTGGTAGGGCAAAAACTCGCAGCAGGTATACTCGATCAGGAATCTGGCAGAGCTTTGATGTCGCAGGGCAGGGCTGTGAGGGTCAAGGACCTGAAGAAGATAACGGAAAAAGGGGACATCGAAAATATAAAGGTGAATAACCCAGATATCGAACAGGAGATAGCCAGAATTACAAGGCTCTTGGATGGCCAGATAGAGGAGCTTACTTTTGAACTAGACAGAGAGATAGAGCGAGTTAAGAGGGGCGACGAACTTCCGCCAGGAGTTTTAAAGAAGGTAAAGGTGTATGTGGCGAGTAAGAAAAAGATTTCGGTTGGAGACAAGATGGCGGGCCGGCATGGTAATAAGGGAGTGGTTGCCAAAATTTTACCAGAAGAGGACATGCCATTCTTGGCAGATGGCAGGCCTGTTGAAATGGTCTTGAATCCTCTAGGCGTGCCGAGCCGTATGAATGTTGGACAGATACTCGAGACCCATCTTGGCTGGGCAGCCAAGATACTGGGTTTTACGGTATCGAGTCCAGTATTTGATGGTGCCGCAGAAGCCGAAATAAAAGAAGAGATGAAAAAAGCTGACATACCAGTTGAGGGCAAGGTTGCTGTCTATGATGGTTTCACGGGAAGGCCATTTGACCAGAAGGTGACTGTTGGCTACATTTATATGATGAAACTTGCGCATCTCGTGGATGACAAGATACATGCAAGATCCATAGGGCCATACTCGCTTGTGACACAACAGCCTCTCGGAGGTAAGGCCCAATTTGGCGGGCAGAGGTTTGGCGAGATGGAAGTGTGGGCGCTTGAAGCATATGGTGCAGCATGCACTCTGCAGGAACTTTTGACAGTGAAGTCGGATGATGTCTTGGGGAGGACTAAAATATACGAAGCGATAGTGAAGGGCGATAATAGATTACAGACAGGCACACCCGAATCGTTTAACGTATTGATAAAGGAATTGCAGAGTTTGGGGCTAGAGATAAAGATGGAGCGCAGAGACTCGGGCAAGGAGAAATAGGTGAACTTATGACGCCAGATGAAGTAAACATTTTTAATACTATAACTATTAAAATCGCATCGCCTCAGATTATAAAATCATGGTCAAAGGGCGAGATCAAGAAGCCGGAGACGATAAATTACAGGACGCTTAAACCTGAAAAAGACGGCCTATTCTGTGAGCGCATCTTTGGCCCAACGAAAGATTATGAATGCAACTGCGGAAAATATAAGAGAATAAAACATAAAGGCATAGTCTGCGACAGGTGCGGCGTTGAGGTGACGCGGTCAAGCGTAAGAAGAGAACGAATGGGCCATATCGGTCTGGCCTGTCCAGTATCGCACGTCTGGTTTTTCAAGGTTATGCCATCCAGGATAGGTGCGCTAGTTGGCATAACTTCAAGAGATCTTGAGAAGGTTCTCTACTATGAGGAATATATAGTTATAGATCCTGGCGAGACTTCCTTAAAGAAACTCGATCTTCTATCAGAAGACAGATACAAAGAATTCAGGGACAAGTTTGGCCAGAAGTTCACTGCCAAGATGGGAGCCGAAGCCATAAAGGAGCTGTTAAAAGAGATAGACTTAGATAAGCTGGCAGCCAGGACTAAAAAAGAGATGAGCCAGACAAAATCTGACAACGCGCAAAAAAAGAGCGCGAAGATGTTGAGGCTCATAGAGGCGTTTAAGAATTCTGGCAATAAGTGTGAGTGGATGATATTGGATATACTGCCAGTTATACCGCCGGATTTACGGCCTCTGGTGCCTCTCGACGGCGGGAGGTTCGCGACGAGCGATTTGAATGATCTGTATCGGCGCGTAATAAACAGAAACAATCGGTTAAAGAAACTTATAGAGCTGAAGGCCCCTGAAATCATCATAAGAAACGAAAAAAGAATGCTCCAGGAGGCCGTCGATGCGCTGTTCGATAACGGCCGCCACGGAAAGGCCGTTCTCGGTCCGGGAAATAGGCCGCTCAAGAGTCTGTCAGATATGCTTAAGGGAAAACAGGGCCGCTTCAGACAGAATCTTTTGGGAAAGCGCGTCGACTATTCTGGCAGAAGCGTAATCGTTGTCGGGCCAGAGCTTAAACTAAATGAATGCGGCCTGCCGAAGAAGATGGCCCTCGAACTATTTGAGCCATTTATAATTAAGAAGCTAAAAGAGAAGGGCTTCGTTCACACCATAAAGAGTGCTAAGAAGATGGTGGAGAAGGCAAGGTTAGAGGTCTGGGATATTCTCGACGATGTTATTAAAGATCATCCCGTAATGCTGAACAGAGCGCCTACGCTGCACAGGCTCGGCATACAAGCTTTTCAGCCGAAACTTATAGAAGGCAATGCTATCAGAATCCATCCATTGGTATGTACGGCATTCAATGCTGATTTTGATGGAGACCAAATGGCTGTCCATGTGCCATTATCGATTGAAGCGCAAATGGAGTCCACGCTTCTGATGTTATCTACAAATAATATATTTTCGCCGGCAGATGGCAGGCCAATTACGACCCCGACTCAGGATATCGTCTTGGGGTGCTATTATATGACGAAAGAGAAGATGGGCGCCAAAGGAGAAGGCCGAATCTTCAGTTCGCCGGATGAGGTCATAGTGTCTTATGAGGATGGAGAGGCGGACCTCCACGCCAAGATAAAAGTTGAAATAGATGGTAAAGTTATTGAAACTACAGTGGGCAGAGTCCTTTTCAATCGACTTCTGCCAAAAGGTATAAATTTCGTAAATGAGATAATGAGCAAATCTAAGTTAAGTAAAACCATCCACGAATGCTATAAACTCAAGGGCCATCAAAGCGTTGTAAAGCTCTTGGATGACTTGAAGCGCGCAGGTTTTGAAGAGGCGACTAAAGCTGGGATATCCATTTCCGTAGACGATCTAAAGATACCTAAAGAAAAAGAGGAGTACCTGGGGAGAACAAAGCAGGACGTGGAACATGTAGAAGGCCAGTATAAGAAAGGTCTCATAACGGATAGAGAGCGCTACAACAAGATAATAGACTTGTGGACACACACTACTGAAGACGTCTCGGATTTGATATTCCAGGAACTTGACCCATTCAACCCCATATTCATGATGGCCGATTCAGGCGCCCGAGGTTCTAAGCTGCAGATACGGCAGCTCGCTGGCATGAGAGGGTTAATGGCTAAGCCATCAGGAGAGATAATAGAAACACCAATTACTGCTAACTTCCGAGAAGGCCTGACCGTGTTAGAATATTTTATATCAACGCATGGCGCCAGAAAGGGATTGGCGGACACAGCGCTAAAGACCGCTGATTCAGGATATCTGACTAGAAGGTTGGTGGACGTAGCGCAGGACGTCATTGTTTCAATAGACGACTGCGGCACATTAAATGGCATTTTGATAAGTGCAATAATAGAAGGTGATGATGTTGTCGTAGCACTCTCTGAAAGGATTATAGGCAGAGTTGCGCTCGATAATATAGTAGATGTAATAACAGATACTGTATTAGTAGAAGCTGGGAACGAAGTAACCGAGGAGAAGGCAAAGCTGATAGAAGAGGCTGGCATTGAGAAGATAAGGATAAGGAGCGTGTTGACCTGTGAAGCGAGACACGGCTGCTGCATAAAATGTTATGGCAGAAATTTGGCCACAGGACGTATGGTGGAACGAGGCGAGGCAGTGGGGATCATAGCCGCTCAGTCTATAGGCGAACCAGGAACTCAGCTTACGATGAGGACATTTCATATCGGTGGAACAGCATCAAGAATAGTAGAGCAGTCTTACATCGAATCGAAATATAAGGGAGCAGTGAAATATCATAACCTTAAGGTTGTGGCCACCAAGAAAGAGGGTGAGCTTGTAGTATTGAATAGAAACGGCCAGATAAGCATAAACGATCATCAGGGGCGAGAGCTCGAGCGGCATACGGTGCCTCATGGCGCTATTATAAGAATAGAAGATGGAAGAGGAGTTGAGGCTGGAACTATATTTGTTAAGTGGGATCCTTACACAGTTCCAATATTGACAGAAGTATCTGGCAAGACGAAATTTGAGGATATTAAAGAAGGTATTACAATGAAGGAGGATCTCGATCCCGCAACAAAATTGAAAAACCGAGTTATCGTAGAGCACAAGGGGGATTACCATCCGCAGATAATTATTTTGAATAAGGACGATGAGGTGCTGGCAATATATCCTATTCCAGCTGGTGCCCATATAGTTGTAAACGACGGTAAGCTGGCCTCTGCCGGCGAAGTATTAGCCAAGACCCCCAGAGTCTTTACAAAGACAAAGGATATAACCGGAGGATTGCCAAGGGTAGCGGAGCTTTTTGAAGCACGGCGTCCAAAGGATCCGGCGATCATAAGCGAGATTGACGGCATCGTTGAGTTCGGCGAATCTAAAAAGGGACAGAAGCGCGTTATAATAAAATCAACCACAGGTATGAAGAAGGAATATATAATTCCTCACGGAAAACACCTGAACGTTTACAAGGGCGATAAGGTGTACGCCGGGCAACAATTGATTGATGGACCAGTAGTTCTGCAGGATATACTAAAAGTATCCGGCGATAAGAAGCTGCAGGAATATCTTGTAAACGAGGTGCAGGAAGTATATAGACTTCAGGGGGTTACCATCAATGATAAGCATATAGAGGTAATTGTACGGCAGATGCTCAAGAAAGTGAGGATAGAGGAGCCAGGAGATACATCATTCTTAACAGGCCAACAGGTTGATAAGCCCGCATATCTTGAAGAAAATAAAAAGATAGTTAAGAAAAAAGATAAGCCCGCGAGCGCTGTCCCGATTCTATTAGGTATTACAAAGGCTTCTTTAAATACAGAGAGCTTTATCTCGGCAGCGAGTTTCCAGGAAACGACTCGAGTTCTCACAGAAGCTGCTGCGAGCGGTAAAGTGGACCTGTTGAGGGGATTGAAAGAAAATATAATTATGGGGCACCTTATTCCTGCTGGAACTGGTTTTTTTGAGCATAGAAATATAACCATTGTGAAACACGTCCTGGATGATGGCAAGAAGGAAGAGGCTAAAGAAGAAGCTCAAAACTCAAAGCTCAAAGTAAAAAAAAAGAAGAGAAGAAAGGAAGATAGCGAGATAACAGTAAGGAACTATAAATGCCAACGATAAATCAGCTAATAAGACTAGGCAGAGAAAAATTTAAAAATAGAAGCAAATCACCTGCTTTAAGAAGCTGTCCGCAAAGACGTGGCGTCTGTTTACAGGTAAAGACGCAGACACCAAAGAAGCCGAACTCTGCCTTGAGAAAAGTTGCAAGGGTTAGGCTCACAAACGGCATAGAGGTCACAGCGTATATTCCCGGCGTTGGGCATAATCTTCAAGAGCACTCCATTGTCTTGGTGAGAGGCGGGAGGGTTAAAGACTTGCCGGGTGTCAGGTATCATATTGTTAGAGGCGTATTGGATACGGCTGGCGTTGTGGATAGAAAAAAGTCCAGGTCGAAATATGGTGCGAAGAGGCCGAAAGAGAAGCCTGCAGCGAAGTGAGGTAGTAATATGAGGCGTAGACGAGCAGAGAAGAGAACAGTCATACCAGATCCGAAATATAAAAGCGCTGTAGTTTCAAGATTTATAAATATAGTGATGAAAGAAGGCAAAAAATCTGTGGCCGAAAAGATAGTTTATAAAAGTTTCGACATATTGGCCCAGAAGACTGGCAAGGGCCCGCTGGAAGCCTTTCAGAAGGCACTAGATAATGTGAGGCCGCTGCTAGAGATTAAACCGAGAAGGATAGGCGGGGCTACGTATCAAGTGCCGGTCGATGTCAGGTCGGAGCGTGGCATATCTATCGCCATGAGGTGGATAAGAAATTTCGCGCGCAACAAGAAAGGCAAGCCGATGGAGATAAAGCTTGCCGATGAACTGCTCGAGGCTTATAACGGCCAAGGTGCGGCCATGAAGAAGAGAGAAGACACCCATAAGATGGCAGAAGCCAACAAGGCATTTGCACATTACAGATGGTAGGGATGCAAACATTAATTTTAGATAATATAAAGATGACAAAAGATTTGAGGCTAGAGAATTTAAGGAATATCGGCATAATCGCACACATAGATGCGGGCAAAACGACTACCACTGAGCGGATACTCTATTTCACTGGCAAGGTCTATAAGATTGGTACCGTCGATGAGGGCACAGCTGTAATGGACTGGATGGTCCAAGAGCAGGAACGGGGCATAACTATAACCAGCGCTGCCACAGCATGTTTCTGGAAAGATAAAAATATAAATATAATCGATACGCCAGGTCATGTTGATTTCACTGTAGAGGTAGAGAGATCGCTTAAAGTTCTCGATAGCGCTGTCGTCGTATTATGCGCTGTTGGGGGTGTGCAGCCACAGTCTGAAACAGTCTGGCGCCAGGCAGATAAGTATAAAGTGCCGCGAATAGCTTTTGTAAATAAGATGGATAGAACAGGCGCAAATTTCCTTAAAGTGATAGAGGAGATGCATTCCAGGCTCGGCGCGAATCCCGTACCGGTGCAGATACCGATAGGTGCTGAAAATAAGTTTTTAGGCGCTGTGGATCTCATAACGATGAAAGCCATCATATATAAAGACGACGAAAGGTCTGATTTCGAGGTAACAGATATACCCGATGACCTTAAGAAGCTGGCGAGCAAATACCGGCACGATTTAGTAGAAAAGTTAGGCGAAGTCGATGAGACGGTAATGGAGAGGTACATACATGAAAAAGGCGTATATCCCGACGAGATAAGGGCGGTTATAAGAAAGGCTACTATTAGCGGTAAGATAATTCCGGTGCTGTGTGGCGCTGCCGCAAAAAATAAAGGCATTCAGCCGCTTTTAGATGCAGTATGCGATTATCTGCCATCCCCCTTAGATATACCGCCGGTAAGAGGCACTAATCCGGATGACACTAGCGTTATTACAAGAAAGGTCGCAGATGATGAAAAATTCTGCGGCCTGGTATTTAAGATAAAGACAGACCCGTTTGTTGGGAAACTGGCATACGCTAGAATATATTCTGGCAAGCTGATGCCGGGCGATTATGTTTACAATTCTACCAGGGGTTTGAAAGAGCGCATTGGTAAGATATTAAAGATGCACGCGAATAAGCAGGAGATAATAGAGAAGGCGACTAGCGGCGACATAATAGCGCTGGTCGGCTTGAAACGAACAACAACTGGAGATACTATCTGCGATGAAGATAGTCCGATCATTTTGGAATCCATGCATTTTCCGGAACCGGTGATATCGATGTCTATCGAACCAAAGACTAAGCAAGACCAGGAGAAGCTGGGGATCGCGCTTAACCGATTGGCAGAAGAAGACCCTACATTTAAAGTCTCTTATAACAAAGAGACAGGCCAGACTATAATAAGCGGCATGGGCGAACTTCACCTCGAGATAATAGTTGATAGGATGTTGAGAGAATTCAATGTATCAGCCAATGTGGATGAGCCGCAAGTGGCTTATAAAGAGACTATAACAAGGCACTCTCGGGCAGTAGGCAAGTTCATTCAGCAGACCGGCGGCAGAGGGCAATATGGCCACGTCGTATTAGATGTCAGCCCAGCCCAAAAAGGCTCAGGCATCATATTCGAGAGTAAGATCATAGGAGGGGCCATACCAAGAGAGTATATTCCTGCCGTAAAGGAAGGTGTGACGGAAGCCGCTCAGAACGGATATCTCTCAGGATATCCGGTTACAGATATCGACGTGAAACTCGTTGATGGCTCATTCCATGAGGTTGATTCATCTGACATAGCGTTTCATATGGCTGGGTCAATCGCATTTAACGAAGGTCTGAAAAATGGCGCAAGCATTATATTGGAGCCTATCATGAATTTAGAAGTCATCACGCCAGAAAATTATATGGGCGATGTCATCGGCGATCTGACTTCCCGCAGAGTGAAGATAGAGTCTATCACGGACAGGGCCAATACAAAGGTCATAAAGGCTTTCGCGCCGTTAAACGAGATGTTTGGCTACGCAACCGCCGTAAGGAGCCTTACGCAAGGTAGGGCATCCTATACGATGGAGCCTTCCTTTTATCAGGAAGTGCCTAAAAATATAGCGGATAAAATTATCGAATTGAGCGGAAGGGTAAAAACAAAGGAATAGGGTGGTCCCTCATCCCGAGCGTCCTTTGTTTATGTGCAGACGCGAGGGACTCGGGACGATTTGTATACCGAAAACAATAACAAATCGGAGGCGAATATGGCAAAAGAAACATTTGTAAGAA
>JAHFGO010000151.1 GCA_023247385.1 Candidatus Omnitrophota bacterium
CAAGGCCATTTATGACGGTGGCTAACATCCCCATATAATCGGCGCTTACTCTGTCGACGCCTTTAATAGTTGCGGGAAGGCCTCTATAAATATTGCCTCCGCCTATAACGATCGCGATTTCAACGCCTAACTTTTTAACTTCTTTGATTTGCCTTGCTATGGATGCTGTGACATCGTAATCTATGCCATAACCCAATCGGCCCTGCAGTGCTTCTCCACTCAGCTTCAGCACCACTCGTTTAAAAATAGGCTTATTGCTCATTTTTCTCTCAACTATTAACTATCAACTATGAATTACTATATTTCTTCACCTACTTGAAATCGCACAAATCGTCTGATGAGGATATTTTCGCCTATCTTAGCTATCATCGAGGTCAGTATATCTTTAACCTTCATGCTAGGATCTTTTATAAATGGTTGTTCTAATAGGCAGACCTCTTCATAAAATTTTATGAGCTTACCCTCCACTATCTTTTCAATCGCACTGGCCGGTTTGCCAACAAAAGCTTGAGCCTTTATTATATCTGTCTCTTTCTTTATAGCGCTTTCAGCCACATCTTCTCTCTTGACATACAAAGGGCTAGATGCGGCTACCTGCATCGCAATGTCCTTTACGAAAGCTTTGAAATCGTCATTTCTAGCAACGAAATCTGATTCGCAGTTTACTTCTACCAGCACCCCGATCTTCCCGCCCAAATGTATGTAACTTTCTATCCTGCCTTCTGTTGCAAGTCTACCAACTTTTTTAGAGGCGAGTGCAGCTCCTTGTTTTCTTAGGATCTCTATAGCTTTTTCAATATCTCCGCCGGATTCGCGGAGCGCTTTTTTACAATCTACCACACCGGCATTGGTCTTTTCCCTCAATTTCTTTATGGCATCTATCATATATATCTCTCTTTTTTACTTCATCTTCTTCCTTCTTTTGATCGGAATCTCTTTTGGCAGCGACTCGTCTTCTTTTAATTTTATATCGCCCTCCACGAGCTCTTCTATTTTGGAGTCCAATACCTTCACCTCTTCGTCTTCTCCCGTTTCTTCCAGGGCCTCTTCTTTCGCCTTGGCCTCACCAGCTACGAACGCCTCTCTCCCCTCTAAAACGCTATCTGCAATAATGCTTGTTACAAGTTTTATCGACCGTATTGCATCGTCGTTCCCCGGTATAACGTAATCCACCAGATCTGGATCGGAATTTGTATCCACAAGCGCTACTATCGGGATACCCAGTATCCTTGCTTCCTTTACAGCTATCTCTTCTTTTTTGGCATCTACAGCAAAAATGGCTTTGGGCAATTTATCCATCGATCTCACGCCCTCTAGATTCTTATTAAGCTTGAACATCTCTTTATTTAACTTTGACGCCTCCTTCTTTGACAATTTGGCAAGTGTGCCATCCTCCTTCAGCCTCTCTAGTTCTTCCAGCCTTTTAATACTCTTCTTTATAGTCTGAAAGTTGGTCAGCATCCCACCAAGCCATCTCTGATTTACATAAAACATACCACACCTTGAGGCCTCTTCTTTAATTATATCCTGGGCCTGTTTTTTGGTGCCGATAAATAGAACGCCGCTGCCATTTGCAGAAATGCCTTTTAAGAAAGCGCATGCCTTTATTATTGATTCCCGGGTCTTTTCGAGGTCTATTATATATATGCCGTTCTTTTCGCCAAATATATATTTCTTCATTTTGGGATTCCAGCGCTTTGTCTCATGGCCAAAATGTACCCCTGCCTCCAATAGATTTTTCATTAATGTCAAGTCTACCATATTATTTATTATTCGCCCTCCAAATTTTGCACAAAAAATTTATCCCGACTCCCTCGCGACGAGGGACTACCATTCTATAAAGTTTAACTATTATAAGTGTGAAATTTAAATTTTTCAATACTTTTTATTTAATTATATTATCTTTAAATTGCATTTCGTACAGTCTCTTATAGAACCCATTTTTTATAATTAAATCGTCATGGGAGCCGGTTTCGACTATGCGCGCGTCGTTCAAAGCGTAAATTCGATTTGCATGTTTTATGGTGCTCAAACGATGAGCAATGACAAAGACGGTTCTGCCCTTCATCATCCTATCTATGGCCTCCTGAACAAGGAGCTCTGACTCGGTGTCGAGCTGCGATGTGGCCTCGTCGAGTATTAGAATGGGGGGGTCCTTAAATACGGCCCTTGCTATCGCCAATCGTTGCTTCTCACCCCCGGAAAGCCTGAAGCCACGCTCGCCAATTATAGTCTCATAGCCCTTTGGCATCTTCATAACAAAGGAGTGTGCATTTGCTATTCTCGCGGCCTTGACTACATAGTCCATATCGGGCCTATTAGACCCATATGCTATATTGGCTGCTACAGTGTCATTAAAGAGTATCGTCTCCTGTGTAA
>JAHFGO010000106.1 GCA_023247385.1 Candidatus Omnitrophota bacterium
GCATCCCGCGTATTCCTGTCGAAATCCTGTAAGGCTTTTATCTTGGTATCTATAACGGCCTGTTTCTCAGCCTTCGCTTTGTCGGAGAGGAGCGCTTGCTCATCTTTAAGTTTTCTTAGTTCGTCCATCATCTTTTTCCTATCAGCCTCTTTCGCCTTCCCCTTTTCCTCTAAACCCTTTTCGGAATCTTTGGTCTTCTTATATTCATCAAAGATCTTTGCAAGGTCTACATACCCTATTTTATACTCTTTCGCATATACTTTATCTTGGGCGGCGCAGAAGAACAAGCCAACTGCAAACGCTACTGCTATTGCTAAAACAATCGCTTTCCTCATCTTACTCCTCCTTCATCCCTCGACTTCGCTCGGGATGAAACCCTCAAGCGTAGTCGAAGGGTTTCAAAATCCTCGACTCATACTAAAATAAAATTCCCCGGCGCGTTCTTCGTCTATATTTCTGACGAGGGGATATCCATAATCTACGCGCACAGGGCCAAGCGGCGTCTTAACTCTCAGGCCCACTCCTGCACCGGCCTTATAATTACCTCCCACAATAAAATCCTCGGCGCGCCTCCAGACGTTACCTACATCATAAAATATAGCTCCCTTAAGAAGCTTCTCATATATTGGGAATGTGAGTTCCACATTCCCTAACAGTATGGCTTCGCCGCCTATGGGTTCATTAGATCCAGGGTCTCTGGGGCCAACTCTTCGCTCTTTATATCCACGAATAGTATTTGCGCCGCCAGCATAGAATCTTTCATATATGGGTACCTCGTTACTATCGCCGTACGCATTAGCCAGCCCTCCTCTACCCCTCACCTCCAAAACGAATTTTTCAAAAAAGGTATGGTAATAAGTGGCTGCTGCGGTTCCCCTTATAAAATCCTTATCTCCAAAGAAGATTCCACCAGCGTCTTCGATAGAGCCGCTTAATATATAGCCTTTTGTTGGGTTGAATACATTATCTCTAGTATCATACGTAAGTTCCAAGAGGAGGCTGGAGATCCAGTTTGTGCCCTCTTCATCTCTGAGGTCTCGTGAAGCGTTGTCAATAAAATTTTCTATTTGAACCTGCTCAAGCCTATAAGTTAGGCCCCCTTTAAAATAGTCTGTGAATTCCTTCCCAAGTCTCAAGTCTCCTCCGGTCCTGACCTCATCGTATGCCCAACCTATGTCGCCTGTTTTATTGTGAGACATTCTATAGACATCAAATCCGAATGAGTAAGGGTAGCCGAATATCCATGGATCTGTCCAGCCAACATTGAAATTATTCCTTACAAGGCCTATCTCTGCCTTAATAGTTAGGCTCTGACCTCCGCCAGTAAAAGTCGGGAAGTTCGTAATGTCAAAATTTCTCTGTGTTACTTCGACGAATCCAATTAGAAGGTCTACGGAGCTGTATCCGCCGCCGAATGAAAATTCACCGGTCTTGGATTCCTTCACGTTTACAATTAAGTTCTGAATATCAGGCGTACTCGTCGGCTCTGTATCGAAACTTACGTCCTCGAAGAACCCTAAATTATAGATCCTCTCTTTAGAGCGCCTTATCTTATCGCCGTTGAACCGTTCACCAGGATATATCCTCAGCTCCCTTCTTACTACAATATCCTTAGTCTTTACGTTGCCGCGGACTTCTATCTTGCCGACATACACCGGTTCTTTGGCATCAATGTTATAGGTGATATCTATCCTCCCTGTTGCTATGTTTAAACTTCTCTCCACATCGACGAGCACATTCATATATCCGTATTGGTAATAGTACTGGCGAAGGGATACCACGTCAGTCCGTAACGCTCTTGTGGAGAAAGGCTTTCCTGTCTTCATGCTTATCTTGAATTTAACATCTTTTTCAGGCAGAACGAGCTTGCCTGTTACCGCGATATCGCCGACTAAATACTGTTTACCTTCTTTTATTTCGATAGTGATATCAAGGAGTTTCCCCTCCTGCCTATATTCCAACTTCGGCGTGACCTCTAGATCCAAAAACCCTATATCGTCATAAATTGACCTTATCCGCTCCATGTCATCCTGCAACACGTCTTCCTTAAATATGCCGGGATTGAATAGCCAAGCAGGCCTGGTGGTTAAAACCTTTTTTATATTATTCGTTTTTATGGCATGGTTTCCGATGATAGAGACCTTAGAAACTTTGACGCGCACATTTTCATTGATAGATATATTAACTTTAGCTCTATTCGATTGCTTGTCAAGATCTACGGCGTATTTAACGTCAATGAGCGGATATCCTTTCTTCATATAGAGTGTTTTTATATCAGCTATATCCTGTGCGAGGAGTGCTAAATTTAGCATCTCATTTGGCTTAGACTTTATTGTGGATTTTAATTTCTGAGCCCTAAAGGCTGTATTGCCTTTAAATATTATATCATCTATGACCGGTTTTTCCTCCACTATAAACGTAACGGCAATGCCGCCTTCTACATCTTTGACATCTATTGAGACATCTGTAAAATATTCGGTAGCGTACAGCCTCTTGAGATCGTCATTTAATGTCTCTTGGCTGAATTTATCACCAACCTTCGTCTTTATCTTAGAAAGCACTGTCTCAGTGCTTATTGCTCTATTATTTTCAACTTGCACAGATGTGATAGTCTTCTGATCATCGCTGCGAACTTGGGAATACGAACTATTTATATTTGCATGAAAGAAGAGGGCGGCTATGATGAGGCGCGCACTTAAGCTTTTATAAAATTTCATATGATACCTCGATACGACTGCATATGGAACTTCTCTAAGCTAAAAGTCGGGCCTATGCGAAGTTTCATACCCTCGCCATCTCTACATCTACGAACTCTTCGCCCCTAGCCGCTAAGTTTTCAAATCTCATATATTCGCCCAAGAATGTAAGGTTGATAGTGCCGACCGGGCCATTTCTCTGCTTTGCTATTATCGCCTCTGCCAGGCCTTTATTCTCGTCGGTGGGATTATAATATTCCTCTCTCAAGAGCAGTATTACAAGGTCTGCGTCCTGCTCTATAGCGCCGGATTCTCTTAAATCGGAGAGCTGTGGTCTATGATCTGATCGTTGTTCTACGGCGCGGGATAGCTGGCTTATGGCTATCACTGGCACGTTGAGCTCCCTTGCCAGCGCCTTGAGCGATCTTGATATCTCTGATATCTCCTGTTGCCTGTTATCTGCCTTCGCCGGCCCCTGCATTAGTTGTAGATAGTCCAGAATTATCAATTTTATATCAAATTGGGCTTTCAAACGCCTTGCCTTCGCGCGCAATTCCAATACCGAAATGCCTGGCGAGTCATCTATATAGATCGGCGCTTCTGACAGTTTGCCGGCTGCACTAACAAGCCTTGGCCAGTCCGCCTGCGATAAAAAGCCCGTCCTCACCTTATGGGCGTCAACTCTTGCGTGTGAACAGAGCATCCTTTGGACGAGCTGCTCCTTAGCCATCTCGAGGCTGAAGAAACCGACCGGCATCTTTTCAACCACGCCAACATGTTCTGCTATGCAGGATGCGAGGGCGCTCTTTCCCATAGATGGCCTTCCTGCTATAACTATCAAGTCGGATGCTTGTAAGCCCGCTGTTTTTATATCCAAGTCCCTGAAGCCGGTTGCCAGGCCTGTTATATTCTGCTTTCGTTGATAGAGATTATCTATTATCTCGATGGAACCCTTTATCACTTCCCTTAAATGCGAGAATTTTTGCTCGACCTTTTTAGAACTCACATCAAATATAACCTGCTCTGCCTTGTCCACAAGGCTATCCACATCATAAGCTGTGTTAAAGCAATCGGACACTATCTGGGTGGCAGCGTTAATGAGATTTCTTAAGATCATCTTCTCTTTTACTATCTTTGCGTAATGAATAAAATTTGCGGATGTAGGTACGCCTGAGGCCAGGCTAGTTATGTAGCCTGGGCCGCCCACCTCGTCGAGCGAATTTGCTTTTCTCAGCTCTTCTATCAACGTGACGAGATCAACGCCTTTATTCTCATCAAATAGCTTCACTATAGCGGAAAATATTTTTTTGTGGATGTCTTTGTAGAAATAGGACACGTCTAATTGTTCTATTGCCTGGGAAATGACTTCGCGATCTAATAGCATGGAGCCAAGAACTGCCATTTCGGCCTCAATGCTCTGCGGCGGTATTTTGTCAACTATCTCTTGTGCCATATGTTGCCTGCAATCTGTACTACTATTTCTTTACAACCCACACCCGCAAATTTGCCTTAACTTCCGGATGGACTTTCACCGTCACCTGATAGACGCCTAATTTCTTAATAGGCTCATCTAATACGACGTCTTTCTTGTCTATATGTATGCCTTCTTCCAAAAGCGCATTTGAAATGGCGTCGTTGGAAACTGAACCGAACAATTTCTCTTCTTCGCCAGCCTGTGCAGGTATCGTAAGGGAAAGACTATTGATCTTATCGGCAATAGCCATAGCATACTCCATATTCTTCTTCTCCTCCAATATCTCTTTTTTCTTCAACGCATCTAATATCTTTATGTTGCCGGCGGTTGCGGGTTTCGCTTTGTTTTTAGGGATCAGATAATTTCTGGCATAGCCGTTTTTCACAGATATTATCTCTCCAGTCTTTCCCAACCTCTCTATGGTCTCTAATAATATAACCTTCATAGTGCTACTCCGCCACGAAGGGCAAGATTCCTAAAATTCGCGCCTTTTTTATAGCTCTTGCAAGTTGCCTTTGATGTTTTGCGCAGGTCCCAGAGATTCTGGATGGCACGATTTTACCTCTCTCCGTTATTAATTTCTGAAATTTTTGATAGTCCAGGTAGTCTATCTTCTTCACCTTATCTATACAGAACCTACAAGGCCGTCTCTTAAAAATCCTTTTCTTTAAAGGCTCTCTTTTGGCCTTACCTCTTTCCGAGCCTCTTTTTCTATCAGATTTGAACGGCTTAAACATGATTATCTCCTGAAATTTGTATAGCTAGAATGGTACTTCTTTATTAGAATCAGTATCTGCCTTCTCGTTATCTCTCTTTTCTGGCTGTTGGGGTGACTCTGTCTCTTCATTCAAATTTATTGTCTCCATTTCCTCTGGGGACGGTATCTTACTAACGGTGCTAGCAACCTGCTTATCGCCCATCCTTAAAAACTGGATATTATCCGCTATTACTTCTATAGTATTCCTCTTCTGCCCGTCCTGTGCTTCCCAATCTCTCGATTGGAGCCTTCCCTCTACAAATACAGGACTTCCTTTTGATAAATATTCTCCGCATACTTCTGCCCTACGGCCCCACACTACAACTCTTATGAAAGAGGTCTGTTCCTTCTTTTCGCCAGCCTGTGTTTTATAGACTCTATTTACCGCTACTGTAAATGTTGCGACAGCGGATCCACTCGGCACATAGCGTAACTCCGGGTCCCTGGTAAGATTCCCTATTAAAAATACTTTATTGAGACTTGCCATAATCACCTTCTTGTTATCATGGTCCTTAAGACATCTTGGTTCAACTTATATATGCCTTCCAATTTTGTAATGCTGGTGGGGGGTGTCTC
>JAHFGO010000044.1:0-5230 GCA_023247385.1 Candidatus Omnitrophota bacterium
AACGAGGCCTTCCTAAATGAGATTAAGAATTTGGCAAATATGGATAGAGAGATACAGGAAAAGATAGAAGAGGTAGAAAGAAGCATCAACAAGGGCGGACTGCAGGCGGATGCAAAAGAGGCTTTGATAAAATATAGAGATAGCCTCATAATTCAAAAAGCGAGGATAGACAAGGTATTACCCGAAAGCCTTCGAGATGAACTGGGCAAGGAACTATCATATGCATACGAGAAAATAGGTAATTATTATAAGGATATAAAAGAGCCTAACCGCTTACTTGCTGAAATCTACTTTATGGATGCACTTGAGCTGGGCCGTCTGCCAGCACGCAAGGCAGAACTGGCCGAGGCAATCCGGCAGCTGTATTATGCGAAATTGAGAGAAGCGGCTTCATGGATAGATCGGGTTACAGTCCTTATAGAACTTGCCGAGTTTGTCAAAGATAACAGTAAATTTATGCCACGAGCAGAGACGTTGTTACGCGGTATAAAGAAACTCTTAAGAAGAGAACGCGGTGAAATACCAAACGATCTTACAAGGCTGGCAAGAACGATGTATAGAAAGAGCATTAATGAGGCCCTGCGTATCAAACTCAGCCCCGAAGATAAAATGGAAGGTGAAGCAATATCAATCGAGTCCGGTAGATTGATATGGAACATGGTCCAATCCAAACTTATGGGAGGAAAATCCGGCACCCTCGAAAATATTATGAGGATGACTAAAAAGTATAACGTGCCGCTCAGATTTGTATTCCAGCATATACCAGTTTCCTTACCTTCTCGAGAAGAGAGAGAGAGCCCAGCGACTATGTCGTCAGCAATAGCCGGAAAAATCGAACAATTTATTTCCAGCGGTGGCGAATTTATCAAACACGCTACGATAGGTGATTTAATGACCGCTGTCAGGGAATTACCCGGAGACGAAGCAGATATTATAGATAGACTCTACGCCGTAACCATATTTAGAACCACATCCGAACGTGTTAGGGAAGGCTTGAGGTTGCCTACCATAGCCGCCATAGAAGAGAAGATGAAGGAATTCGGGGTTAGCCGTAATTCTGTGAGTGGAGCGGAAGTATTGAGATTTATATGCATACATACGGTTCGTATGATGCAGCCAGATATCGAAATAGATGCTGCGATGGGCTTGGGAAGAAGGATGGCTAATGTAGCAAACGCCCTGCCTGAGAAGATGAGAAACGAACTTCCAATAAGCGCGCTTCACGCAGCAGTGGTTGAACACAATGATGATATAGATGCAGCCAATTCGCTTATCGCAGGAGCTATATTAAGGAGCTCTTTAATTCCTGTCGCTGGAGAAGAGGGCAAGGTTCAATTGCCTACCATCGAACAGATTGAAAAGAAGGCCGATGAGTTAGGAATACCTCGAGATGCAGATAATAGAAAAGCCGTCATCGAACTTGCATATGTCAATCTATCTAAACTTATTGCAGGCGAAGACAGAGCCAATTTACCAGAGACGCGAGAGCTTGGAAGAAGGATGGCTCAGATTGGACGTGAAATTCTAAGAAGCGACCCTATCGCAGCAAGTAATATTTCTTTAGATTTATTATTTAATATAGCATCTGGCAAAAAGATCATAGCTGAAACCGATCTCAGGCAACCAGCACCAGCGCTTAAAAACAAACAAACAGCGCCTGCAACAGTTACGCCAACGCCAGCCGCACCCGAAAAGCGAGAGTCAGCACCAAAAGTGCTAGCCGTACTCGAAGCGCCAGCAATTGCGTCCAGTCAAATGACTCTCGAACAGATTACTACGCCAGTCCCCGCAGCCGCAAAGGTTGAAGCAGTAGCTGCCAAAAAAGAAGCCATATCGCAACCAGTTCTGGATGAAGAAAGACGTACCGAGACTGATTTAAATAAGCTGTGGGTTGAAGTAGATAAGCCGGTATCAGAATTACGAGATAGAAACGAAGCTATACAGTTTATTATACGTATCGAAGAAAGATTAGACGAGATATTCGAAAAGCAGAAGAGCGGTCTTATTAGATTTGAAAATAAAGACATATCTTATCTGACGGTTGAGTTAGGTGCAAAGAAGATAGAGCTATTGATGCATTTGATAGAACCAAAGGTAGAAGAAAGATTAAAGGAAGCTTTGCCAGTGATAATCTCAAAGAATACATATGAAAACTTTAGAAAAGTTGAAGGCTGGCGTAGAGGCAAAGAAGATATTGTTAACAAAATAGTCAAGGAACTCTTAGTGACTCTCCTGGCTATGGCGAAGTCAGAAGCCGGACCAATATTTAGTGTGATAGCAGAAGGCTATGTGATAGATGAAAAAGCAATTGAGCCTTTAAGGGATGCGATTATCGAAAAGACCAACAATAATTATCCTAAAGAATCAGATGGAATAGCGAAAGAGTGTTATAACGTATTTCGTAATTTATATGCAGAGGTTCGTAACGAAATAGATAAAGTTAAAGCAAAGGCAGCAGGGCGCGCGTCGGCGAGCGGCATCGCTGAGCCAGCGCGTATGGAAGAGGAGCAAGCGAGAAGATCTACCAGCGGCGCGAGCGAAGTCGCCGAGCGGAAATTAAGAGAGATATTTGGAACGATGAGGATCGATCTCGACGGAGAGGCTAAAGAGAGATTCGAAAAGGACGGGAAAGAGCGATTGATAAAGAGCATGGAGAGCGCTTACAACGGAATCGTTCCTGCGGATGTCGCGCTGACCGTAACGATTGGCGATACCGTACGCGAGTTCAAAGGCAGAGAAAGGGACACCAGGGGCATCCTCGTCGAGATGTTGGAAGAGATGAAAGAGACATTGCCGTCAATAAAGATAGAGGAAGAGATAAAGGATTTGACGAGTCAATTCGGCGACGTATTGCCGTATGAAGTGGCATACGCTGTCCTCAAGGACGGAACAGTGAAGACGAGCAAGAAGGCGGCCATCACTATAGGCCTTGAAGCCAGCAGGCTGAAGATCATGGATATGAACTGTACAGAGACCGTCTCCTCCGAAGATAAGGACAAAGTCGTATTTCGTGGCCACACGCATCCGCACGTCGCAACCAGCGACCGTGAATTTATGGCGGATACGGTGGCGATGCTGTTGAGAGAGAAGATATATGAAAAGCCAATGCCCGAATATATCTTCGAGCTTGGCGAGAATGGCGAGATAGGCGTAAAGGTGCTTGTCCATGAGGGCAGTAATATCGTTCTCGCGAAGTTCGAAAATAACATGATCGATACAAGTTCAGCGGATCTGCTAAAAACACCACCGGAAACAGCATTGCGAAATACCATAGCTGTAGTTTCCGGTTTTGCTAGATTAGATATATGGGAGCAAAAAGCACTACAAGAAGCGCTGTTATTAGGTAATATCAGCGGCTTTAGTCCAGGGACACTCCAAGAGATACTGTTGAGAGAGATAGCGATGCCTGGAATTCGGCTCATTGCGCCGTCACCCGGCACGCCGACAGCGGCTATCGCGCCGCCAGGAAAAATAGGCCAGCTCGGGCCGCCGGCCGTGCCAATTGATAACGAGAGCGAGATGATTCTAACTCAGAGCGCAGCCAAACTTATGGCAGAGTTGGCCCGTCAGGATAGAAGGTTGCTGGAAGGCGCGCTTAAGATCAGCTCAAGAGAAGATCTATCCGCACTTAGTATCGCAGAGGGTATTGCTTTGCTGCTTCAGAGGGCAGGCATATATCATGGCAATCTCGGGGTCATAGTTGATGCGAGAAAAGGCGCCTACGATGGTGAGGCTATAGTTAAAAAGATAGACAAGGGTTCGCGCGATGAGTCATCCCCGGTCAAATACTTCGTTGTCGTAAGTCAAGGTGGGCCGCTTGAAAAGGAACTCGAAGGCAAGAAGAATCCGAATATGGTTATTGTCCCAATCTCCAACGGAGAAGACATATTGGCGAAGGTCTCAGAGGCTATGAAGATTCGCAATATAGTTAATAATTCCAATGCTTCGATTGCGTTGACAGAAGGCGATGTGGATCTAGTCGAAGGCCATTACAGAAATAATCTAAACAAGCCAGAAGCAAGGTTTAACTTCTTAATCGCAAATAAAGAAGCAATAGGGGCCGAGCAAGTTCCAGTTGCGGCATTGATAAATCAATTGATTAAACTCGCTTCTCAAAATGACACGACGGTTATGGCTGTGGGATGCAGCGAAGCGACAATTGCCAGAATCAATAGCGCAGCCTCCCGGTTCATTAACGGTATCTTACGATTAATGAAGATTACGAGGGTTCAGATCAACAAGATATTCAGCGAATTTATAACCGCAGTCAGCGAGACCGCCCGCTCGCTGTAAAATTCGGCCCCATAGCTCCCCATCCATATTGTCATCCATCCATTCATATGATATAATATCAGCAATATGGTATTTAATACCCTCCGATTTGCGATATTCTTTTCACTCGTATATATCCTATATCGCATCCTTAATCACAAATGGCAGAATATACTGCTGCTCGCCGCAAGCTACATATTTTACAGCTTCTGGGACTGGCGGTTCCTCTCGCTGATATTGGCGTCAACCCTCGTCAATTACTATTGCGGACTGAAAATAGCCGGCTCTTCTGACGAAGGCAATCGGAAGTCATTTTTTATCCTGAGCGTATGTTTCAATCTCGGCATGCTCTGCTTCTTTAAATATTTCAATTTCTTCGCCGAAAACTTAAGCACCCTTACAGGATCATTCGGCTGGCATATCGATAAGGTCACGTTAAATATAATCCTGCCTTTAGGCATCTCTTTTTATACATTCCAGGCGATGAGTTATCCAATCGATATTTATTGGAATGTGATAAAACCCACCAGGAGCCTCTCGGATTTCGCTCTCTTCGTATCCTTCTTTCCGCTTGTCATATCCGGCCCGATCGAAAGGGCCCGCAATCTCATTCCTCAGATATCGAATAAGAGAGTGATCACATTGGATAAGTTTTATGAAGGTGGCTGGCTCATATCCTGGGGGCTCTATAAGAAGATTCTCGTCGCCGACAATCTTGCGAGGATAGGAAAGGGCGTTTTTGATAATCCCATAAATTTACCCGGCAGCGTCATAATGCTGGCAACCTATGCCTTTGCCTTTCAGGTTTATGCAGATTTTTCAGGGTATTCGGATATAGCAAGAGGCCTGGGGAGGGTCATGGGTTTTGATATCATGGCGAACTTCCGCACGCCTTTCTTCTCATCGAATATGTATGATTTCTGGCAGAGATGGCATATAAGTCTGACAACCTGGATCA
>JAHFGO010000044.1:5240-15199 GCA_023247385.1 Candidatus Omnitrophota bacterium
AGGAGTATATATTCTATCCGTTGGCTCTTGCGAAGATTTTTGGAAGGCAGCTGAAAGTGCCTATAGTTATAATAATAACGTGGGCCATCATGGGTTTTTGGCATGGCGCGGCATGGAAGTTCATATTGTGGGGCATATATCACGGCGCGATTCTGGTTATCTATAGCAAGATTCGTCCGTATCTGATGGTCATGAAGCCTAAAAATAATATCATAGCCAATCCTTGGCTTGCGCTGCAGATTGTAATCGTGTTTCATATCTTCAGTATAGGGCTATTATTTTTTGCCGCCTCCTCTACATCGCAGGTATTGACAGCACTGCAAGGCATGATCTTCCGCTTTAGTCAGGCTTATGCGTTCGATCCTAAGCTGTTCGTCATGGCAACGATACTCTTATCGCCTCTACTTCTGATAGAATTCTTCCAGCATAAGAAGAACGACGAGATGGTTGTGCTGAAATGGCCTTTAGCTGTGAGAGGCATCCTTTATTACATCTTATTATATTCGACGATAACGTATGGAAACTTCACCGCACAAAGGTATTACTATTTCCAGTTTTAAAAGAATGCCGGGCGGCTTCATGCTTCTTTTGATATTGGCCGTGCTGACGGAATGGTTCGTTTATTCTATCAGGCCAATTTTAATAGATGATTTCTGGAATAAATTCATCATAAACGAACACTATTTGATAGACATGCCGAAGGATTACGAATATTTGATAATGGGAAACAGCGTCCACAAAACAGGCATAAATCCAACTGACGTAAGCGATAAAATTTTGAATCTCGGATTACCGGGTTCGAAACCGCTCGGATTATATATAATGCTGAAGAGATATCTCAGGAGACACAGACCGCCGAGGGCGATATTCTTATATGTTGATCCTGAACCAGTATATGAGTCCTTTTTGGTCATCTTAAGGTATTTTGTAAATGACCCCGAGTTCATCTCTGTATGGAATGACCTGACATGGGAAGAGAGGCGAGTTTTCGTAATGAGGTATTGGGCGAGTTTGGACCTTCGTCAAGTCGGTCTGGTCGTGAGGGACCGGTATCCACAAAATAACAAGGTCTTTATAGAGAATATGAAAAGAAATAATGGATACATGCCATCCGCCACGTTTGACAAGGTTATCGCAGACGATCATTTTTCTAAAACCAAAGAGCGGTGTTCGCATAAGTTAGCCATCACAAAAAGAGACATGAAATATTTTGATAAGTTCGTTAAATTGGCAGCCTCGAATAATATAAAGATCGTCTTTCTGGGTCTGATTCTCCCTAAGGAACTGCACGATATTTTTGAAAAGACAGGATTCAATAATGATTATCTCACATTCATCAAGGTCTTGAAGTTGAAATATCCTGATATTTACTTCGTGGAACAACCCATCCTATATTTGGAAAACAAATATTTCGGAGATCAGCTGCATGTAAATAAAAACGGAATTATCATTTATACAGAATATTTTAAAAATCAACTGTTCGTCCCTTATTCATCGTTGTTCGAAAGCAAATAATTTAAGGAGAGGCTTTATATGAAGATATGCAAGAGCTGCGTTCTCCCCGTAAATTTTCCTCATATAACGTTTGCGAGCGACGGCGCCTGCAATCTCTGTCGTAGTTACAAAGGAAGCTCTGAAGCCGGCCGGCTGAAGAAAGAATATAAAGATAAGTTTGAGCTTTTGCTTAAAAAAATCGCCAGCAAGGGCGCGTATGACATCCTCGTATGTTATAGCGGGGGGAAGGACAGCACATACGTCTTAAGCGTATTTAAAGAGATGTATGGGTTAAAGATACTCGCGTTCACCTTCGATAATGGGTTCATCCCCGAAAGAACTTTTATAAACATTAGAAACGCAATTGAGAGGCTGGACGTCGATCATATATTTTTCAAGCCGCGTTTTAATCTATTGAAAAAGATATTCCGAGAAGCAGTCAAAGGGTTTCTATATCCAATGAAAGCTATGGAGAGGGCAAGCCTCATATGCACATCGTGCATAGGCCTCGTTAAATATACCGCTTTAAAATTGGCCATAGAAAAAGAGATTCCTTTCGTAGGGTTTGGATGGTCTCCTGGCCAGGCTCCGGTCACTTCCTCTATTCTTAAAATTAACCCCAGAATGGTAAAGAGCATGGAGGATGTGATAAAAAGGCCGATAGTGGAAGTCGCCGGCAAAGAGATGGAGGGGTATTTTTTAAATGAACGGCATTATTCCAAACCGGATAAATTTCCCATTTACATCCATCCGCTCGCCTTTCTCAAATATGATGAGAAAGCGATATTAAATAAAGTGAAGAAACTGGGCTGGATCGAACCGCGTGGACTCGATTTGAATTCTACGAATTGTTATTTAAATTCCTTTGCAAACGCGGCGCATAAAAGACGCTACGGTTTTCATCCGTATGTTTTTGAGATAGCGGCATTAGTGAGAGAAGGGTGTATGAGCCGCGAAGAGGGTTTGCGGCGTATCAGAAACACAGGAGACAGAAAGACCATAGAGATGGTGAAAAGAAGATTGGCGATATAGCCTATGTGCGGAATCTGCGGATATTATAATTTGAATGATAATACTAAAGGGGTCAATAAGCGCATATTGAACGGCATGGTTTCTCTACTACACCATCGCGGGCCGGATGAAAGCGGGATTTATCAGGGTGAAGGAATAGGCTTGGGCTGTGCCAGATTGAGCATCATAGATTTGAAGAAAGGCAGACAGCCCATCTCCAATGAAGATGAAACTCTATGGATAGTTTATAATGGAGAAGTTTATAACTACCTCGAATTGAGAAGGGAGCTTAAGACCAAAGGCCACAAGTTCAAGACCTCCACAGATACCGAAGTCCTGCTCCATCTTTATGAAGAACGAGGAAGCGAGTGTCTCGCGAAGCTCAATGGCCAATTTGCTTTTGTCATCTGGGACAAAGCTAAGCGCGAACTTTTTATGGCAAGAGATAGGTTGGGCATCGTGCCTTTATTCTACACGATACAAAAGGATGTGGTCATCTTTGCTTCAGAGATGAAAGCACTCTTCGCCTATCCCGGCGTAAAGGCGATAGTGGATATAGAGGCTATAGATCAAATCTTTACGTTCTGGACCACAATATCTCCGAAAACGATTTTTAAGGATATCCTGGAGGTTTCGCCGGGGCATTATTTATGCTTTAAACCAGAGGGAGTGAGAAAGGCCAGATATTGGGAATTGAGTTTCCCGCTCGCCGGCAGGTATGAAAAAAAATCGGAGAGATATTACACTGAAAATCTTACAGATCTTTTAGTAGATGCAACTCGCATCAGGCTGCGGGCTGACGTGCCTGTGGGGTCATACTTAAGCGGCGGGGTCGATTCCTCGACGATAACCAGCATCATACACGAAGAGATCGGCAAGCGCTTAAAGACGTTCTCTATAAGATTTTCCGAGCCTCAATATGACGAGACTTCATATCAGGATATCCTCATAACTCATCTTGGCATAGATAATTCCAATATCACTTGCGACAACAAGACAATAATAGATAAATACTCTCAAGTCATCTGGCATACCGAAGCGCCGATCTTACGCACAGCCCCAATCCCTTTATATCTTTTGTCGCGGCTTGTGAGAGGTGAAAGATTTAAGGTGGTTTTGGCAGGAGACGGCGCCGATGAATTTTTATTGGGATACGATATCTTTAAAGA
The DNA here is from genome assembly GCA_023247385.1 of Candidatus Omnitrophota bacterium. Taxonomy (GTDB): domain Bacteria; phylum Omnitrophota; class Gorgyraeia; order 2-01-FULL-45-10; family 2-01-FULL-45-10; genus JAHFGO01. The sequence continues at coordinate 8,915 of JAHFGO010000044.1, forward strand.
GGTGAAGATCAGAAAGTCATGGGCGAAGAACCCCGCCTCGAAAAGGTGGCCATCTCTTTTAAAGAGGGTCTATCCATATTTACCTTTTGCAAGGGCAGGCGACGATAGTTATTTAAAGAGATTTTTTGCCAAGGCGCTGGAGGAGAGCGGCAGCCCATTCTATTCGCATCTATTGCGTTGGCAGGCGACATCCAGAATAAAGCGCTGCTTTTCCGCAGGCCTTAAATCAGCATTAAAGGATTATGATAGTATGGATGAATTGAATGAAACGCTTCCAACTGATTTTAAAAGATGGGATTATTTGGCAAGGGCGCAATATCTGGAATCGTTTTTATTTTTAAGCAATTTTTTGCTCTCCTCTCAAAGCGATAGGGTGGCTATGGCAAATAGCGTAGAGGTCCGCTTTCCTTATCTGGACCATCGGATAGTGGAGTTCCTGAATCGGATACCTCCCAATGTAAAGATGAAAGGGTTGAATGAAAAATATCTTTTAAAGAAGAGCGCCGCCAAATATCTCCCCCGGAGGATTCTTAAACGGTGGAAACAACCCTACCGCGCTCCAAATATTGACCTCTCCTCTAAGGAGAAGGGCCTCGATTATATATTTGAACTTCTATCCCCCCGCAAGGTTAAAGAGTCAGGATATTTTGAGCCGAATTATGTTGCGATGTTAATGAATAAGCTCAAAAGCCGCAAGACCACCAGCGAGATAGACGGCATGGCATTGAACGGGATATTGTCGTTGCAGTTATTACACCGGATATTTACCCCGTTAGAGAAGCGAAAATGGACGATATAAAAAAGGTATTGAAAAAATTTATTATAGATAATTATCTTTTAGGCTCCCAGGATGTTCGCCTATCCGACGACGATTCGTTTCTTGAGCAGGGCATCATCGATTCCATCGGCGTGATAGAGCTCACCAATTTCATCCAAGATAGGTTTAATATAAAGATCAATGTCACCGACATCATCCCGGAAAACTTCGATACGTTAAATAATCTCGAAAGATATATAACCAAAAAGCTGAAGAGATAAGAGAAGATGATCTCCTGCCTGCACCATCTCATTTTCGACGCCGCTATTAAATGGCCCAAAAGAATAGCCATGATAGAGCCCGGCCGGGAGAATATCACTTACGGGCAGCTTAATGAAAAAGTTAATCTTCTTTCGCATCAAATATTAAAGATAGGACTGCGGAAAGGTGAGAGGGTAGGGATTCTTTCCAGAAACTCGATTGCATCCGTGGCCGTATATTTTGCTATATCCCGCGCCGGCGGCGTTGTTGTTCCGTTGAATTATACATTAGATCCTCTCGATATACTTGAACGGACAAGAGACTGCGCCATTTCAGCCATATATGTTGGAAAGGGTTTGGAGCTGAAGGCCCGTAAAGTTATAGATAAGACTAGGTCTACAAGATTCGTTATCGAAGAGATAAAAGAAGAAAAGGGCCTCGGTGCTAAAAAATTTCCAATAGTTTTAGAGAATGACCTCGCTTCAATAGTCTACACATCTGGAACCACAAGGCGTCCCTTAGGCGTGATGCTGAGCCATAAAAATTTGATATCCAACACTAAATCTATTGTCGAATATATGAATCTTAAAGCTAAGGATAGGATCTGTTGCGTCCTGCCATTTTATTATATCTATGGTCTATCATTGCTTCTCTCGCATTTTTTGGTTGGCGGGGCTGTCATTATAGACAATAGGTTCATGTATCCAGAGGCTGTGCTGGATGCTATTGACGAATATAAAGCCACGGGTTTTGCCGGCGTTTCTTCGCATTATGCGATCCTACTATATAAATCCAATTTCGCTAAACGCGCCTTGCGGTCTCTGAAGTATTTTATGCAGGCAGGCGACAGCATGCCACAAAATATAACCTTAAAATTGATCACCATATTTCCGAATAAGAAACTTTATGTCATGTATGGCCAAACTGAAGCGTCTCCGAGGCTAACCTTTTTAAATCCCGACTTGGTGAAGACGAAGCCCAATTCAATTGGAAGGGCTATACCGGGTGTTAGAGTGAAGCTGATAAATGAAAAAGGTAAATCGTGCCGGGCATATGAAGAGGGTGAGATAACCGCACGAGGCGACAATATTATGCTCGAGTATTGGAATAATCATAGAGAGACGAAAAAGGTCCTAAAGGACGGATGGCTTTATACGGGCGATATCGCCTATAAGGATAAGGACGGCGACCTCTTCATTGTGGGCAGGAAGAAGAATCTCATGAAGATAGGCGGCCACCGAATCAATCCGCTGGAGATTGAGCGATTGATAATGGAGCACGGGAGCGTAATGGAGGCAGCAGTGGTGAGCGTAAAAGATCCTCTATTAGGTGAAAAGACGAGACTATTCGCCAGTTCGATGCCGGGCAAAAAGATCGATAAAGAGGATATTATGAAGTTTTGCAAGAGAAGGCTGCCTTCTTACAAAGTGCCGAGAGAGGTCGTGATCGTGGACTCTCTGCCGAAGAACAGCTTAGGTAAAATTGACAGGGAGGCATTGGCAGCGGGATATAAAGAAGGTGCGGGATGAAGAAAAAATTTATCCTTTGCGGAATTTTATTGAGTTTACTATTCTTTGGCGGGCTGGGATTTGCCAAGATCGAGGTTCCGGGACGGACTAACTCATGGGTCAATGATTATGCCGGCATCATCGATGAGGATACAAAAAGATATCTTGAGAAGCTCCTGTCTATAATAGAGCAAAAAACGCCTGATCCGATCGAAGTTATAATCGCTACCTTCAAATCTTTGGAAGGGTGGCAGCCTGAGGATTTTGCATTAAGGTATGGTGAAAATTGGAGGATGGCGAAGAGAGGGCGACGAGATAACGGAGTGATAATCCTCGTAGTTTTAAAGGGACAATGGGTAATGATAGGCGCAGGTCAGAATCTCAAAGGTATACTAACAGACGCCGTTATAAACGATATCATGCATAATGTGATTGTGCCAGAATTCAGTAAGGAAAATTATAGTGAAGCCATAAAGAAAGGCGCAGAGACTATTGTAAAAATTTTAAGCAATGCAGAAATTCCGAAAGATTCTCTGATTGCCACGAACTTGGCATTGCTTTTACTGTTTATTATGATTGTTGGCACGATTTTTATAATCCGTTATTTCCATATGCGTAGCTTAGAGTAGGCACACCACATAACCTCCCCACCGTACCTCTATAGAATTACACCTTGCGGTAATTTGGTAAATGTTAAGTTATAAAAAAGTTATAAATTACCCATTGTCACTCTTTTAATTTTGTGGTAGTCTTATATACATCTTTATGTAGTTAAAATAATAAATCTATAGAAAATATGAAACCTCGCATAAACCTGATTTTACACTTAGAGAAGTTCCATATCCTATTGTATTCGGTAGGCATATGAAATTACCATTTAATATAAGATTAATATCGACTATTCTTGTTATTGCGTTTGTCTACCATGACATCTCCTGGGCCCATCCTGATAAACTCCAGATTGAACTTCGCACCACAAGAGACGACTTTAAATCCACCTTTTCTGCCAAATGGATGCTCGAGAAAGCGGAAAGCGTTCGCAAAAGCATTAACAGCCTAAATCCATCTTCATTGGAAGATATAAAGAAATGGACGGAGGCTCAAAAAGATAAGAGCCTTTCATTCGACGAGGTGAGGAGAGGTGTAAGAAATAACCTGGCAGAGATTCTGATAAAAATAGGCAATGGTGGCGATGTTGTATTAAGGTATTGTAGGAATAACACAGATAGGCTTAGGCTGCCAGAGGGATTTGTTTTACAAACCTCTTACGATAGCCAAAAGTTGTTTTCTCAGCTTCTATATACCCAGTCCTTCTATGATAGACTCATGTCCGGTTCCGCGAGCGTAAGCGAAGCGAAACCAACAACGCTTCCATTCGTCGCCCCCACCCAGACCCCGAGACAACAATATGAGCCGTTATCACGTCAGAGCGCGGCAGGTGAAAGGCCAGCGGACATAAATATATTAGACATAATAGCACGGAATCCGTCCCTTAAGAATGTGTATGCATCGGCAGAGCAGCTCATAAAAGGCGGGACAATAGGCGTTGACAGAGTGCTTGATCTTACGTTACGGCCCTATAAACTGGATAAAGATGGCAGCGAACGATACAGAGAGCAGGAAGAATTTTTAGGTGAGATAGTTGAAGCTGCGGCATTACAAAACGGCATAAAATATTCGAAGGTATTAGAGTTGAACGTTGAGCGCTACGGCTCTGAAATGGATTGCATAATAGAGGTGAGCAGGTCGAAGTATGCAGCTAATACGGTCGGTCAGTCTGAATTGGACGACGGTTACTACCTAGTGGAATCGAAGACACATGATAAGTACGATGACCTAAACAAGGTAGTGGATCAATTGATGGAAGGCGCTATGAAAGAAATGAGCAGGAAGCGCTCGCGAACAAAATTGGAAAATTTCACCTTAAACGCCATTCGTATGAAAAAGGAAGGTTATAACGTGAAAGGCATCATCTTTGCTATCGGCGGAGAGATCATTCCTTATCACGGTATCCACCGCTTCAGCCTGATAGAGCGAGAGCCCGAAGAAGGAGTAAAGATACTTAATCTAAAAGTCTATGAGGCCCATATACCGGATACGATAATAGAAAGGACGGGCAATGGCCTTAAACCAAGAGAAGAACGGTTCGTTGCAGATGTTATCGCGGACTTATTAAAAGCAGGAAAGATAGGACAGGAAAATGAGCAAAGGTTCAGCGATGTCTTGAGATCAGCTATGGCGAAACTCGGTATCTACAGGGTTCAGGTTGTGATAATGGAGACCCTGAAGAATGCAGGCGCGGATCCCATCAATAGAGCCAGACAGGGAGTAAGCCATTGGAATAAGGTGTTTGAAGCATTGAAAGAAGCCGGCACCAAACCAGAAGGACCCCGCCAGAGCGCAACAGGTCAAGAGCAATTAGCCAGAGCTGTCGGCGATACCATATATGAAGTTAATGCGAGAGCGCTTGCCGAAGAATACAAAGCCTCGCACGGCGGCGAAGAATTCAGATTCAGTAAAATAACGGATGCGGACCTAGAAAAGTGGAGAGACGAGTATGGTGCCACCGTAATCTGGTTTATGGGAGTCTGGGAGATCAGTCGATATTCTAAGATTCTGAATCAGGGATATGACGCCAATCGTGTTGGGAGCGCTTATTCCATATCCGATTATAAGATTGCGAAAGATTTAGGGGGCGAAGACGATTTCAGAGTTCTTGTAAAGCGCGCCAATAGGCTGGGATTGAAGATTATGCTCGACGTCATTCCAAACCATATGGCGGCGGATACCCCTCTTCTTAAAAGCCGTCCCGAATATTTCATGAGCCTGGCGGCAAATCTACCCGAGGAAGATTCAGTTTCACAGAAATCAGCAAAAGATTTAATAAATAGATTCAGAGATAAGCTTAAGTTAATAAAGGCGAACAATCCATGTCCGATCTTCCAGGCAGGCACTGAGGAATTAAGCGAAACCGACTGGACAACATCGTCCGTATCGAAGTCGGCAATGCCGCGCTGGACCTTCTTTATCCGCACAGCGTGGACCTGGGGGATGGAAAATATAATTAAGCATAAAACTGCCGCTCCGGAACCCGCGCCCGAAAATGCCTTCTATTTCGGAAGAGATACGCCATTCACATACGAAATGGGTACTCCCTGGGTTGACGTCGTTCAGTTTAATTATACGAATGAGGATATGCGTAACTATATGAAAGATGTGATTTTTAAAGTAGCCGACCTGACGAATGGGGGAGGAATTCGTTTCGATGTTTTGTATCTGACATTGAGAAGTAAGATACGGGAGAATTGGTTTGGCCATTTATCATACGAGGAATTCAATAGAAGATATCCTGAAGATAGGGAATTCTGGAGAACGGTCATTCCTGAATTAAAAGCCAAATATCCGAATATCGTTTTATTGGGCGAGTTATACGGCAGCCACTTCGATGGAAATACGGCATATGACTTAGGCCTCGATTATTACTATGAAGATGGTTTCATCAGATATATGGAGACGAGAAATGTTCGAGGCCTTAAAGATTTTCTCAAGACCTATGTTTCCGAATCAGGAAGGACTAATTTTATAAAATGGGTAGAGAACCACGATACAGATGAGAGGATCGTGGTTCTTCTTGCTCGTTCTCCTGCCATTGGACAAGGTGCTGCGCTTCCGGCATCGCTTGCCACGGCCACCCTTCTTTACACGCTTCCAGGAGCAAGCCTGGTTTACCGCGGACAAGAACTCGGCCGATCGCTATGG
>JAHFGO010000045.1 GCA_023247385.1 Candidatus Omnitrophota bacterium
CGCGATAAAGATGTTCAACCCGACTGAAAGCCCGGAAGCGATAAAGGCCTTTATCCTGGACACAGTTGTAAAGGCCGGGCCTGACGCGTGCCCGCCGTTCATCCTGGGCATAGGTCTCGGCGGGACGTTCGAGGAGGCGGCCATACTTTCCAAGAAAGCGCTGATCCGTCCCATAGATGAGCGGAATCCGAAGAGACATCTCGCGAAGTTAGAGAGGGAGTTGTTGGCCGGCATAAACTCGCTTAAGATAGGTCCGATGGGTCTGGGCGGAAGGACGACGGCGCTTGGCGTCAACATCCTGGATTATCCGACTCATATAGCGGGCCTTCCGGTCGCGGTTGGCATGAGCTGTCACGCAACCAGGAGCGCCGAGAGGATATTATGAGGAAGGTCATAATGTTAAAAACCCCTGTCACGCCGGAGATGATCGAAGATTTAAAGGCGGGCGACGATGTTTCTTTAAGCGGCACCATCTTGACAGCGCGCGACGCAGCCCATAAAAGATTCAGCGAAATTATAAAAAAAGGCGGGCGCGTCCCAATTTCTCTCGAAGGCGCGGTCCTATATTACTGCGGACCCACGCCGCCGAAGCCAAGACGGCCGGTAGGCTCATGCGGCCCGACTACAAGCTCGAGGATGGACGCGTTCACGCCTGCGCTGCTTGCCCTCGGCGCCCGCGCCATGATCGGCAAAGGCAGAAGGGGTGAAGAGATTCGTAAGGCCATAAAGAAATACAGAGGCGTATATTTTATCGCCGTGGGCGGCATAGGCGCTTACTTAGCAACGAAGGTCAAAAAGGCGAGACCGATACTCTTCAAGGATCTCGGGCCGGAGGCGGTCTATAAACTGGAGGTTGAAGATTTTCCGCTCGTTGTCGGAATAGATTCTAAAGGAAGGGATATATATGACGCGCGTTGATGGAAGGCTGCCTGATCAGCTCAGGCCGATAAAGATCACAAAGGGTTATCTTAAATACGCGGAAGGGTCATGCCTCATAGAGATGGGCAATACAAAAGTTATCGCATCCGCATCGGTGGAAGACGGCGTCCCGCCATTTTTAAGGGGGAAAGGCCGGGGTTGGATCACCGCAGAATACGGGATGATACCGCGTTCCTGCAAGACAAGGACTCAGCGCGAGGCCTCGAAAGGAAGGCAGGGCGGCAGGACATATGAGATTCAACGCCTTATAGGAAGGTCGATGCGTACCGTCGCTGATATGGCGAAGTTGGGTGAGCGGACCATTTGGATGGACTGCGACGTTATCCAGGCTGACGGCGGAACGCGCTGCGCGAGCATCGTCGGAAGCTTTCTTTCGCTCGCCCTGGCGCTTGCCGGATTGAAGAAGGACGGCATTTTGGCCGCGGTCCCGCTCAATGATTATGTCGCGGCCATCAGCGTTGGAGTGGTTGGCGGAAGGCCAATCCTGGATTTAAACTACGATGAGGACTCGACCGCGGATGTCGATATGAATGTTGTAATGACAGGCGCTGGAAGATTTATAGAGGTCCAGGGTACGGCCGAGAAAGAGCCGTTCTCAAAAGAGAAGATGTCCGAACTCATTATACTGGCTGAGAAAGGCATAGAGAAGATTGTGGCGCTCGAGAAGAAAACCCTTAAGGGCATTTTGAGTTTATGAAGAGGCTCGTTATCGCCACGCGGAATGAGAAGAAGCTCCGCGAGCTCGTAAGGTATCTAAAACCGCTTGGCATAAAGGTGAGCTCTCTAAAAGATATCGAAGTTGCTCCGCGCGTAATTGAGGACGGGGCGACTTTTAAGGAAAACGCGGAAAAAAAGGCGCTCACGATCTCAAAATTTACAGGCGGACTTGTCCTCGCTGACGATTCAGGACTTGTTGTAGATGCTTTAGGAGGCCTTCCCGGAGTGAGATCGGCGCGATTCGCCGGAGACAACGCGCGCGATCATGAAAATAATATCAAGCTGTTGAATCATCTAAGAAATCTGCCGGCGGCCAAAAGGCGCGCGCGGTTTGCCTGCGCCGCGGCCATCGCGGATAAGGGGAAGATAATCAAAACTATAGAAGAGACCTGCAGAGGACGCATAGGATTTGAGGTTCGAGGCAGATACGGTTTCGGATACGACCCGTTGTTTGTAATACCTAAATACGGCAAGACCTTCGGCGAGCTTGGGGCCAGGGTCAAAGACAGGATGAGCCACCGCTCAAAGGCGCTTGCGAAGGCCCGGGAATTTTTGAAGAAATATCTACGTTCTTTTTAAAATCGCGGTATAATCTGAGATAAAAGATAAACATCGGGGCGTAGCGCAGCTGGCTAGCGCACTTGCTTTGGGAGCAAGGGGTCGACAGTTCGAATCTGTCCGCCCCGACCATCCTTCGACTTCGCTCAGGATGGTCGTTCTGAGCTTGTCGAAGGACGACCATTTTTAAAATGTGTCCCTGTAGCTCAGTTGGATAGAGCATCTGCCTTCAATTGGAGCTTCTATGCGGAAAACAACGCATAGGATGGATGCAGCTGTATGCAAGAAACCCCTGTCATGAACAGGGCAACTTGCAGGCAACCGGCCAAGCTACAGATATTGGTCCATATACAAGAAAGAAAGGAGGTGTAAATTGCATCATACAAAAGCCAAGGCAGATATAGGTCTTGCAAAGGTCATTAGCGATCTCACGATAAAAGGATATATTCCATGTATTCCTTTATCTGAGCATCAACCTTATGATATTGTTGCGATTGATAAGAATGGCGGCGCTATTAAATTACAAGTTAAGTACGCTGCTCTGAAATCTAATGGAACAATTGAAGTAAGGTTCCGAACAAGCTGGGCAGATAAAAATGGAACTCACATCAAGCATTATTTGCAAGAGGAGTTCGATTTTTATGCCATCTATTGTCCCGAAAAAGATGTTGTGTTATATGTGCCCAACAGCCCTAACTGTCCCAAGGCTATACGCTTTGAGAAGACTGCAAATAATCAAAGCTGTCATGTAAAATGGGCCAATGATTATCTGAAGCTTGAACGAGAGTCCTCAGAGACTATACGCTGCACACCTGAAATGGTGAAGACATAGTCCAGACCGCAACTTTTTAGCCGAAGTAATTCGGTGCGGTAAGCTAAGCAGAGGGTCGCGTGTTCGAATCACGCCAGGGACGCCAATTTTCCAAGCAGGTACCCTATTTGCTTTCGCAGGAAAGTAAACGGGGGAGAGCTTAACAAATAGAGAAATATAATATACACTTTATTTATGCAAGGCAAAAATAAACAATTATTTAGATATCTTGATGAGCCGTGGGAAAGAAGCTCTTGTGAACAATATCACGGCCATCCCCTGGTTTTGTCTGTAGAGTAAAGGCAGCAAAAGGCGGAAAATATCCATCCCGCCGGCTTTCGCGCCGCATAGTTCATTCAAAGTAATCGTTTTCGTGGTGGCTATAGTGTAGTGGTTAGCACAACAGACTGTGGCTCTGTTTGTACGGGTTCGAATCCCGTTAGCCACCCCAAATTTGCCCTAGTTTTGCTTGTAGGTAAATAATAAATAGGCGGAAAATATGATAAGAAAATATCTGCTGGTTTTAGGGGTTACTCTCATAGCTATCATTTCTTCTATCGGTTTTGCGACTGCGAAATCTCCACAGCAAGAGGCCCCAGTGTGTGTGGCAAATTTTAATTATACGCCGGCTTCTCAAGTAGCTCCCGGTTCGGCCGGAGTAACTTTTACAATAGGGAAACCAAGCTACACGCCGGATAAAAACGACTTGTTCCACAGCGTTAATGTATTCTGGTTTACCTTGCCGCAATTTAATAATTTAGACAAGGCAATACAGCAAAGTTTGTCCGACCTTCTCTTGGCAAAAGGTTTTGCCGTGCGCGGGCCTTTCGGTTCTTATGATTTGATACCTTACCAGGACAAGAAAGATATTGATTTATACCTGGTCCCAAATATGCAGTTATCCGTCTACATGAGGCCCGAAACGGAGGAAAGCGGATTTGGAGGGAATACCCCAACGGCGCATATCGTTAAGCTTTACCTGGTAACCAACCTGGAATTAAGAGAAATCGTAACCAATGAATTGATGTGGCATAAAAGTTTTCCCACGGAATTTGCATTACCCGGTTATAAAAATTCAATTAGTTTGAAAGCGACAAAAACCCATAATGACGTGGCTAAGGCAATGGAACAACATTACCCTGAGGTTATGGCTACTATCGCTAAGCTTATCGACCCTGAAGAGATGAAGATAATCAAGAAACAGTGCCAGGAACTTAGGAGTAAAAAGGGATATTAAGCGAGGAATTTCCTCTCTGAATCTGCAATACTGGGCATATATTAAAGTAATATCTACATTAGGCGTCATTTGAGAAGTAGAGAGGTTTCCCCTCGGCTCATACGAGAGGGACCCCATTTTTTCCCTCCTTCTAGAAAGGAAAACATGAAGCCAAAGCATCTGATCCTTTCGTCACTAATTCTTTTCTTAATCGCTCCCTTTATCTGTTTTGCTTCAGCCAAATCTGCTCCGAAAGAGGAGACGGTCTATGTGGCAAATTTTAATTATACAACCCCCGCCCAAGAAATACCTGTCGCAGCGGGAGTTACTTTTGTAATCGTAGACCTCTACCAAGCTGAAGGCTTTGCGCCTTGGCTTGCCTGGCCGCAATTTGTCAATTTCAATGCGGCGTTAAAACGGGATTTAACTAAAATTTTTGAAGCAAAGGGCCTTAGTGTGCGCGGTTCTTTTGATTCTTATGAGTTAATTCCGTTTCAGGATAAGAAAGCCAGCGACATGTATGTAATTCCGGTGTTGGAAATATGGGGTACTCCGGAAAAAGATTTCGCATTTACGGTCAATGGAAAATTCACTATCGTGCTGAAGGAAATAATCACCGGCGAACTGATGTGGTCTAAAGTCATTCCTTTATCCGGCTTTAACGCGCAACACTTAGACACCTTTCGTCCTAAGGAAAAGGGCAACTTTAACACTATCTCGGATTTTCTGAACACCGGGAATAGAAATGATGTAGTTAAGGGGATTGAGAGACAGTATCCTGATCTTATGGCCACCATGGCTAAGTTAATCGACGCGGAAGAAATGGGGATAATCAAAAAGCAGTGCCAGGAAATCAGGCGCAAGAAAGGATATTAAGCGAGGAATTATCTCTCTGAATCTGCAATACTGGGCATATATTAAGGTAATTCCTGTATATAGGCATCATTTGAAAAGCAGAGAGGTTTCCCCTCGGCTCATGCGAGAGGGACCCCAGTAATTACTATCTCATTGCCAATTGAGATAGTCCCATAGCCCTGATTACGTAACGTGATCAGGGCTTTTTTATCTCTCGATGTCCCCAGGAGTTAGGGCGTTTATTTTTAGGTATTTCCGCTGGGATTTCTATCGCTTTTCTAAACAGTTAAAACGAAACAGATACATAGAAAATAGTGCGCAAAATAGCCGGAATACTATCTCATTTAATGGCGGCTATTTAATGGCATTTTGCGGGATTAGGCGTGATTGCTGAACACTGTTTCCAGGCGAGTTCTTGCGTTTTCCAGTCGGTTTCTTGAGTAAGTTCATTGATTTTGTACTCAGGAATCGTGGCGAGGATCGGATCCCTCGAGAGGATGATTTCTTCTTGAATCCGAGGCGAGAGGAAGAGCATTCCTATTCATGACAAAGTCATAGCTCTATCCATGGTTGGGATATTCGGGCTTCAATCGAATACACGAACCGTCATTAAGCCAAAGACGCCTTCTTTTGGGCTGTCTTTGGGGTACTTTTAGCCCATCCCGTCGCCAGATTCTTTGTACCTTCTTATGATCACATGCCATCCTTCGTGTCGTAATAGCGCCGTTATGCGTCTATAACCATACCTTCCATATTCCTTCGCCAACTCAATAATGCGCTCGGTTAACCTCAAATCGCTGTCATGGACAACGCATTGGTATTGCTGTGTTGAGCGAGGCTGCCCTATTATCCTGCATAACCTGCGCATAGAGACATTTTTAAACTTTTCCAGTATCCGGTTAATCGCCCGGCGTCTCTTGACCGGGCTTAGAAGTTTCCCTCGGCGGCTTCCTTAAGTATAGAGTTATCCAGGATTAGATCGGCGACTATCTTTTTTAGGCGGGCGTTCTCTTTTTCAAGCCCTTTCATCTTTTTGGCCTGGTCCAGTTTTAGGCCGCCGTACTCTTTACGCCATCTGTAATAACTTTGTTCGGAAATGCCAAGATTCCTGCAGACCTCGGCAATGTCCAGCCCTTTCGCAAGCTGAATCTCAGCTTCCCGCAACATGACCACGACTTGCTCTGCCTTGTAACGTTTTCCCTTCATTTTTATCCCTTTCTGTTGCCGTTATTCTATCACAAACATTGGCACAGTTTAAGGGGTGCGGGTCAGAGAGTCCTTTCGTTACCGAAATTCACATCGGTCAATAGAGAGGGCCTTTCGTTACCAAATTTTACCGGGCGGCCTATATTTATCATAAAAAACAGAAAAAAACACAAACTTAGCGCACTCGTTCCTTACACAATTCAATAAAGTTAAGACAAAAAAAGTCAGCTTACTTTCTATTGTTTTAACTAAGTTTTTATGCTATATTTGCTATACGTTATGAAATATATGCATAGATGCAAGCTTAAGCGCACGGGAATATATGACTTTGTTTTACTAAGCCAGGCTCAATTGAGATCAAATTTAGCTTGGCTTTTTAATTTAAAATTTAAAAAAGTCTTACAACGAGCAATAGTCGTAATTCTTATATTATCATTTTTTTCAAGCACTTGCTGTTATGGTTTAGCCCCGGAACTTCGAGCTACGATCGATGAATTTAAAGAGCAGTACCTAGTGCGCTCGACTCTCATCGCGCACGACGCAGTTAACGCCTATATAAAACTTAAGATCAACCCCTCCTCGCTTCCCAAGATCGATATCACTGCGTTACCTCAATGCCGCTCTGATAGAATAATATCAATAAGCAAGGGACTTGAATTTAATCAGGATATATTAATTGTCGGCATAGATGGATTGCTTAAGAATACAGGCCAATTAGCTCATGTGGGGCTTGGTAGAAAGAATAGTCAGCCCGTTATATACATAGACAGCAGATATTTTTATGACGAGGATGTACTGCGCCATGAAAAAGACGAAATAGCGCAATGGGAGACCGAAAGGCGAAGGCGGCACCTTACCCATATAGAGATGCGGGACTGGATAAAAAAATATATCGATATCCCTGAGCCATTAACAGGTCTTACCACTCGCCGAATAGCCGAAAATATCCACGCTTCTTCCCACAATATAGAGCATATATATTCTGATCTAAAAAAGAAGAGCCTGGACTATTTAGAATTTAAAAATATATATTCATTGTATCTGGCATACGGGCTAAACGATGTAGGGGACGATATAAATATCGCGGCGCGAAAGAACGTTTCCGGAAGACGTGTTTCAAGAATAGCCCGCTTAAGAGATAATCTTGAAAGACTGTCAAAAGATCCATCTACGGGTTTGACGGCAAAGATAGTGAGCGAAATCCTGCGAAAGGTCTCCTCCCGCGAAATAAAGCTTGCGGGAGAAGATCTTGACATAGTCAAGGTTGAAACAAGCGGAAGCGAGACGGTCATAGGTCCGGTCGATGCAGTCATAGCGCATCGCTACAAACTGCTTCATCGGGCCGCAAATACGTTTATAATAACACAAGATGGGAAGCTTATTATTCAACGACGGGTGCATAACAAGGTAAAACCTCTTGCGCTCACCATACCTGGAGGGCACGTATCGTCAGGCAACGATTATGAGCAAACCGTGAGATATGAGCTTGTAGAAGAAATTGGGTTACCCAAAGGGTGGGAGCCCAAGGGTCAATTTCATCTTATTGGTCGTCTAGGCGGTTTTTTCAATAATTCAGAGTCTCCTCCCAATATGGAAAATATATCGAACTATTTTTATTTTGCATCCGTGGAAGAAACCGAGATGATCCGAAAAGACATGGCAGAGCTTAACGCAATGAAACACCGAATGACCCGTAAAGCGTTTGAGCGTTGGCTTGAAGAAGAACAAAAAAGGCATTCTTTACGCGGAGAGACCTGGAGCATGCACGAATTCTATCTCGAAAATCTGATAGATATAGCATTAGGTAATAATAGAATACAGATCAGCGAAACTTTTTCGGACGGGACTTTCAATTCAATATCAGAGCTGACGGATGATCTGCTGCAGAAGCTGCTTTGCGACCCGGACGTCGTCAAAGTACTCAGAAATGCCGTCCAGGTCCTAAAGATCGATCATAAAACCATAGAGGATAATCTTAAAAAGGCGCGCCAGGCTATTGTCACATATAAATATGACGAAGCCAACGGTGCTATAGATGCAGCCCTTAAAGATATCGAGCTTATACTTTCAGTTGGTTGTTCCAGGACGAGCCCTATCCTGACATATTATTATAACGCTAAAGTTATGAAAAAAGTATTAAAGGGTTTCAGTGTGCCTGATAAAACTCCCGCCATAAAGAATTCTGTACAGGTATTGCTTACTGACGTTAATCGCCAATTAATAGTTCTTCAGGTACGTGGACCATATAAGCGGCTATTTGCAGGGAAGAGGACTGTGTCTGCCAACGCGAAACCCGAAAATGCTGCCGATGAGATAGCGGCAGTTATAAAAGCCGTTATGGAGGAGGTCGGATTATCGATAGATCCTTCAAGATTGGTGAAACCCGAAGGGTCTCTAGTGCGTATTGGCAGACTTACCAGTTTAGATTTTATCGCCTTCTCTTCCGATGAAGAAAAGGTCCTACAAAATGCCTATGAGCTTATCAAAAATGTTAAGTCTGATTTTGGGGTCATCGTTGAATGGGATCCTCAAAAAAGGTCCCTCTGCGTTTTTAGTCGAGATAACTCATGCGATCAGGAAAAGCTTTGTTCTGTGGCCGACCGGATCAAGACATCTACTGGGATATACCCGATATATCCGGTATTCAATGAAGACCATACTTCGGCGTATATTTATACGCTCACTCCTGATGAAGAAAGAACCGTACGGAAAGTTGCTAATGCGAGGGCCAGGACAAAAGAGGCATCAGCAGATGCTATTATCAATGGAAGCAGTGCGACAATATTAAAGGCTGTTGATTCCGACGATATTATTTACGAGTCATGGACAAGTGTTAAGAAAAGATTTACTGATGCGCCGAGGGATTTTGCGCTGGACCTTATCGGTCCGGCATTCAGTGATGAGGCATTTTGGGAAGCGGCCTTTCCGTCAATATTAATGATAGACTCACCGGAGGCCGCTATAGTATCTGTGTCAGGCGGTAAAGGCGCAAACACGCATTTAATGCGCACTTTTATATCTGAAGGCAAGATAAACGGATTGGAAGTCCCGGATGCTTCCATAGTTACCACATATGCTTATCAGCGGTTTATTCTTGGGAATAGTGCGATAAGAGATGATATAGAGCTGCTGGATAAGACCAGGGATATCGGAGAGCTTAAACGGATCGCGGAGCATATCCAGGAAAAGATACTCATGCTGGAACTGCCGGAAGGTTTTAAAAAATCCATTGAACGGGAATTTTACAGACTTGGCGGCAATATTGCGGTTCGCAGTTCGGCGACGGTAGAGGACTTGAAAAAATTTTCAGGCGCCGGCCTGGCGAAATCATATATACCTATTACAACTTCAGCAGATACGCTGGAGGCCGTGAAAAAGGTATGGGCAAGTCTTTTTGACGAAGGTTTTGTTAATGCCAGAAGAGATATAAAATTTAGTCAAGCAGATGCTTTTATGGGTGTGATGCTGCAAAAAGTAACTACCCCAAGATCATCGGGCGTAGTCTTCACTATCAATTCAGACGAAAGGCCCATTTTTGTGATCCAGGCAAAACCCGGTTATGGCGAAGGAGTGGTGCAGGGTGAAGGCAAGAGCGACAGGTGGCTCGTTGGTTTTTTGGCTGACGCTATCCTCGAAAGAGCGATTGTCGATCCCCGGAATCCGTGTATGACAGATGAAGAAGTTCTTAAGGTAGCCCGGCTGGTAAAATTGCTACATCGGCAGTATAAAGCTCTAGACTGCGCAGATAATGTAGACATAGAGTTTGTCGTAAATAAAGATGGCGATGTTTCTGTCGTGCAGACGCGCGCCAAGCAATCTTTTGCGACAAAGGCTAGCGAGAAATCGGTCTTTCTGATTTCTGTGGTCGATGAAAAGCGTGTTCCGCCAGGTACAAATACGATCGACCTTGAACATAAGTCGGTCGTTGCGACTTACGGGGCCGTTACTGCAAAGATCCAAGTGCTTAAATCCACGAGCGGAAATTTAAGTGAAGCGGCGATAAAACATTTGGCCGCGAGAGCCAAACCCGGCGTAATATTAGTTACCCATCATACGAATAACGAATTCAACGGTGTATTTTCCAAACTCGCGGGTGTTATCACAACGGACGGTAATATGACATCGCATGCGGCGCAAAATTCGGCGCCGCTGAAGATACCATGTCTAGTGGGGGCCGCCGACGCATTCGAAAAACTGGAGCAATATGATGGGAAACTCGTGACTTTTGACTCCGATAAAAGACGGATCTATGTTGGCGAGATGCCGATAATCGAGGAAGAGAGAAAGCTGTCGATCTGGCTGGAAAATAACGGCGAACCGGAAGCACCGGAAATAAGTGCTGTCGAAAAGGGAGAATCGCACGAAATATTCCAGCGATGGGCTACGACTCGCTCAGCCAGGCCTGAAACCTTCAGAGATTATCCTGAAGACGGCCACTTGCGTTTACGCTCAAACATCTATAGAAAATTCGAACTCGATTACTATTATAAGGCATGGGACAAGCTCAATGATTTCCTGAACAGACATTTTGAAGAGCGGAGTCCATGGAAACTGGCGGTGCAGGATAGGGTGATCAAATGGCGGCGTCCGGAGCGCGTTGAAAGAAAAGATGATCCAGCTCTTAAGATAGTTCGGAATACTCTCACGCATCGAATAGTGGAAAACGACCCCTACAGTATTTTTTACTTTATACAAGGAGTTAAAGATTTGAATGAAGATGATATGCAGGCTCTCTTTGATCAACGGTGGCGCGGGTTCCAAACATTTGCCAGCTTTATGAATTCTATCGATGAAATAAACAGTTCAAATGTAGAGCAGGCTGTAGACGAGTTGATCGACGCATTCACTTGGATGCATTTTGGTTTTTGGCTCGACGTGACGGTGACGCATCTCTTTGCCCATGAGCAACTTCGCTATGTAAATCCTCAATATTATCAAGTACTGAAAGAAGAGGCCTCGTTTGACCTGCCCGCCACAGAAACAATAGACGATAAAAGACCCGATGTGCAGGCAGGGAAAATTCTAAAACTATCGCGTGTTAAAGATAAAGAGATGGGTGCGCTGGTCGAGCGCATTTGGAGCGATAGGAAGCTTCTAGAGCTATTTGAACTGGAAGACGCGGCATCTATCTCCAACAGGTTGTCCGCGCTATATCCTGGGACATTGGGTACTATCGAAGAATGGTCCAATAGGTTTAAAGAGACTAGTGAGCATTTGGATGAACTCTCGGACACTACCGCTTATATAGAAGACATCAAGGGACGGGTCATGACAGGGAACACCGTCAGGCCGGAATTTATAGCGTCTTTATGTCTCGCCTATATGGAAAAGCACGGCCAGGATGAATTAAAGTTGGAAGAGATAAGGGCAAACGATGAAAATCTATTTTTACTTATACACGGCTGTGCACGAGTCAATGCAGCAATAGCCAAAGCACCCTCATGGAAGGACGCGGGTGCGGAGAAGCGTATAATGCTCTTAAAATCAGTATCAGATGTGGATATAGAAAGGGAAATCAAGACATCTCATGACCATCTGGCAAAACTTATTGAAATAGAACGCGGAAAGAGGGATACGGCACGCAAGGTGCTGGCGAATCCCGATTATGCCAGGCTAAAAAAGATAGCCGCCCTATCCAATCAGGAATTCCTACTGCGCGAAGACGGACACCATCTCATTGTACCGCACCAGCGTAAGATGGCGCGTATGATGCTTGCGTTGGGAGAGAAACATAAAGATGTTCTGGGAGACGCAAGAAAGATATTCGACATTTCCACAGACGAGATGATTGCCCTACTGCGTGAACCGGACACCCGATTTGTAGCTATGACTTTCGAGCGCGAACGTGAACTACAAAATGCGGAGAAAACTATTTCCGAAGAGTGGAAATCCGACCCGACGGATGCAGTAAAGCATTATTCTGAAGCTGCCGATCATATATTAACGATACTGCGCCAGCAGACCGATACCACTACGATACCGCGAGTAAAAAAAGCGTATCAGAAAGAAGCCGAGCGCCTTACAGATAGGGTCAAATGGTTTAAAGATACGTTACCTATGATCATGGTCAAAGAGTTATTGAATGTCAGGGATGTTTCGAGGGAAAATTTAAACGCAGATGTTCTTCTTATTTGCGGTAATGATATGCTGGACGCTTTCGCCGAAGCCGTTGAACTATATGCTTCGGGAAAGGTAAGGAAGATCGTGGTTTCCGGCGGACTCGGCAAAGGCACGATCTCTCTCATTAGATCCGCGCTGCTTGAGCGTATCCCGATCCGTATATCGGATAATGAGGTCATCTCTCATGAAAGTCATATTCGGCATCTTGAGGCTTTGGACAGGGCAGGGAAACTAACTACCGTATTAAAGGCGAGCGAAGCCGATATTATATGCCAGATCATGCGTTATATGGCAAGAAAGCGTGTGGACCAGAACGGCAATCCGGCGTCCATAGTCATTAAGGAAGAAGATATTATTCGTGAGGAAAAGACCACAAATATGCTCGAATATTTCACCAATTGCAAGCCAATCTTATATAAGCTGCGGTATGAATTCGGGCTGCCGGATAGTACGCCTCTTACCATTGCTTATATACATGTCCCGGCGACGCAATTCAGGACTAAATCATATTTTGAGAGCATGTTTCACTCCGACATAAGCAGCGGCGCGTTTCGCGGCATTTCATATACCGTTGAACAGGATATTTTTAAGCAAAGACGGGAATTTGTCCAAGAGGAGATGTTGCGCGAGATGTTCGGGATCGTTATCTATAGTTTGTCTGGGCACATGTCTCCAGCATATGATGGCAAAAGAGGACTTAGAGAGATCCCTGACAAATATTGGGAGGCAGCCGCGGCGATAGCCGATGATTATCTACATCCTGAACGCATCCGTAATTTATTCCGCGGTATGATCTCCAGGCTGAAAGCCAAAGAAAAGTGGTTCCCGTCTGACATACAAGATATAGTCAATCATTTACCGAATTCCACAAACGCATTCAAGTCGTCTTTGTTGAGGATCTTTACAGTCGCCATAGACAGTGAACTGCAAAATACGGTTTCGCAGGATCGAGAAGGCTCGCCGGCTTCATGCCTCGAGACGATAAGAGATAACGATGATCTTTTAATTAAATCGCGTGATGCGTCGCAGGGTATAACAGCTTCCGAAGTTTCGGAGAAAAGAACAGACTTTGGTCGAAGGATCATAGATAGAGAATTTGAAATACTTAAGATACTGGGGATAGTAGTGAAGGTAGGGGGATATAACATACGTAATAATTCTAGGTACTGTTTTTCTACTATGATGATCAGTCCCTCCACGGAAATCAGGGCGGGACCGGATGTAGGCTACACTAAGACGCTTATCAATGCGATCAATGATATTAAATACCGGATAGATATAATTGGCGATATAAGGCCGCTGCATCGCGGGGATATTTCGGAGCAACAAAGAGCTACCATAAGAGAATTAGTA
The DNA here is from genome assembly GCA_023247385.1 of Candidatus Omnitrophota bacterium. GTDB lineage: Bacteria > Omnitrophota > Gorgyraeia > 2-01-FULL-45-10 > 2-01-FULL-45-10 > JAHFGO01. The sequence continues at coordinate 13,776 of JAHFGO010000045.1, forward strand.
AAGATGACAATATTGCATCATATAAATCTTATACAAAAACCGGCGATCCCAGAAAACAAAGTTTTGTGGCATATATTGGAACGAGATGTTGTGTCGATCTCTCAACGATCTTCGTTTGAGCAGGAAGTAAATAACTCCGCGGAGAAATCAAAAGCTCCTGAAAGAATTTATATATTGAAGAGGAACGAATCTGTCGAAGATGCCATTGCGGAAATTGTCAGGGATTGTCCAAATGCCGTATTTGATATAGCCTTAAGTAGCGAAGACCATATAGAAAAAGTCCCTGGCGGTATCAAAAGACTCGTCTTTAAAGGAGGCGCCGGAGATGTGGCGCAGCTCGAAGGTTTTATCGCGGCTCTACGCGCCCTTCATGGACCGAAGGAAGAGATCATCCCGACGCTTAAACGGGTATATTCTATATTAACAGGAGTTGCGTGTACATATGAGATATCTCCGGATATCATTGATGATCCCGTGAAATTTGCCCGTAATTTTATTTTTGACCTGCCGCCTGTAACACCCATCCCTGCGGATGAAATATCCAAAATGAATAAAAGGCTATTGCAACTTTTAATAGCCGCATAATATTAACAAAAAACACAAACGTCCACCTCTCATCGTCCGGACATTTTTATCTTATTATGATTGAAAGAGTTACAACTTTTCGAGCCAGAAATGACCGGACATTTCGGACATTTTAGCAAGGAATAAGCCTCTCTAAATAGCAAATTTTCTTGTTTTCGTCAGTAATTGGCCTATAATAGATACCTATATAAATAGAGAGGTTCTTCCTCGGCTCATATTAGAGGGACCCCAGTAATATCTTTCTCCCCGTATAATGGGAGAAGTTAAAGCCTATGCTCAATTTTGAATGTACATCAAACGGAGGTTTGGATGAATGAGATTCCGGGTGTGAAAGCACTAATGAATTTTTTGATGGCAGTAATCGCTCTTGTAGTTATAGCGGCACTATTTTCATCGGGCCATTTCTTTTGGGGTACATTTTTGCTTCTCATAATTATTTCTTATGAGATAGAGAGATGTGCCAAACAAATTTATTCAGAGATATCTTGGTTAAAAGATTGCGTAAAAGAGACACCGCAATTTAAAGAGTATCGTTCTGATGAATCATCCCTATAGTGCTGGGTTATTTCAAGAATACAAGATAAAACCATAAAAAAGGGAATGCTACATTCAACCAGTAAGTGCAACGTTTAAGGATTTCATGACCTCTCGAGGAGTTTGATAATTCAAGCACTTCCGAGGCCGGTTATTTAACAGATTTTCGATCTTTCTCACTTGGTCG
>JAHFGO010000107.1 GCA_023247385.1 Candidatus Omnitrophota bacterium
TCCGCTTTATATTTCGTCGATTACGTTACTATATTTAATGAAAGGACACCTAAAGAAGTGATAAATAAAGTAAGGCCTGACGTACTAATCAAGGGAGGGGACTGGAAGGCGGAAGATATTGTGGGCGCTAGTTTCGTTAAATCGTATGGCGGTGGCGTTGTGAGTCTGCCATTCATTAAAGGTTATTCTACCACATTATTAATTAAGAAATTACGAAATGAGTAAAAGGCAAGGCCCAAAGGGCAAAGGACAAAGAAGAAAAGAGCTCTTTCGTATAATTGATGCCAACTTCAATAGGTCGCGAGAGGGCTTAAGAGTATGTGAGGATATCTCTCGTTTTATTTTGAATTCTCCATCCATCACAAGAAAGTTGAAATCAGTGCGGCATATGATCTCTGAAATCATGGCCAAGAGCTCTAATCGCAATTCAACGGACATGTTCGTTGAATATAGAAACGTGAAAAAGGATGTGGGTAGAGCTGTTAGACTGCAGGCCGAGATGAAGCGTTGCGACTGGCGCGATATCTTCACCGCGAATATAGAGCGGGTGAAAGAATCTCTGAGAGTGCTGGAAGAATTTTTTAAACTGGTTGACAGGAAAGCTTCGGACAGATTTACAATTTTGAGGTTTAAAGTATATGATATCGAAAAAAAGGCTATTGAGCGGATCGAGTCTTATAGACTTAGCTAAGCATGGTAAAATATCGAGCCTGATGCGTCGAGTCGCGAAAGGTGAAGGGCTTGATCCAGAAGTTATCAGAAAGGGTCTGGCCTGCGGCAAAATAGTCATTCCGAACAATAAGAACCGGTTCATCACAAAACCGTGCGCTATTGGTGAAGGTTTGAAGACAAAGATAAATACCAACATAGGCACCTCAAAAGATTCATCGGATATACCACATGAACTTACAAAGATGAAAGTCGCTGTGGATCTTGGATCAGATACAGTAATGGACCTCTCGACTGGATCTAGGATTGAAGAGACTCGGCGCGCGATTCTGGCGAAATCTGAAGTGCCGATCGGAACAGTGCCTATATATGAAATAGCAATAAACGGCCTAAAGCGATATGGATCTATAAAAGGTATAAGAATCGATGATATGTTTGATGTATTGGAAGAGCAGGCTAAAGACGGCGTGGATTTCTTCACCATCCATGCTGGTGTCACAAGAAATGCATTAAATATGTTAAAGAAGAACCCACGGATCATTGATATAGTAAGTAGAGGCGGTGCATTTTTAGCAGAGTGGATGATAGGCAATGAGAAGGAGAACCCATTCTACGAACATTTCGATAGAGTTTTAGATATAGCCAGCCGCTACGACATAACACTGAGTTTAGGCGATGGGTTACGACCAGGCGCTATTATGGATGCCACAGATACTCCACAAATTATGGAACTTATAACTCTAGGCCAACTGCAGAAGAATGCTCTGGAGAGAGGGGTTCAGGTTATGATAGAAGGGCCAGGCCACGTTCCAATAAACGACATCGAGGCCAATGTAATTTTAGAAAAGTCTATATGTAACAGTGCCCCCTTCTACGTATTGGGGCCTCTTGTGACTGATGTCGCCCCAGGCTACGACCATATAACTGCCGCTATAGGCGGCGCTTTAGCAGGAAGTAAGGGCGCTGATTTTTTATGTTACGTTACACCCGCAGAACACCTGAGACTTCCTACATTAGAGGATGTTAAGGAAGGAGTTATTGCAACCAAGATCGCTGCCCACGCCGCGGATATCGCCAAAGGCGTAAAGGGCGCTATAGACTGGGATGTGAAAATATCTAAGGCAAGGCGCGATAGAGACTGGCAGAAACAATTTGCATTTGCGCTGGATAAAGCCAAACCCAAAAAATACAGAGATACTTCACGGCCAGGCGTACAGGATGTGTGCACCATGTGTAGCGATTACTGTTCCATAAAGATGGCAGAGAAGTGCCTGAAGCGGTAAATTTTTAGGGTAATGCAACCTGAAAAATCTAAGGGATATGAAATGAGTATATTGGTAGTTGGCTCAGTTGCGCTCGATTCGATACAGACTCCTTTCGGGAAAAAGGATGATGTATTGGGAGGCTCGGCAACTTATTTTTCGATCGCCGCATCTTTCTTTAATAAGGTAGACATTGTAGCCACTGTTGGAGAAGATTTTCCCAAGAGGTATATAACATTATTTAAATGCATAAATATAGGGACGAGCGGCCTCTCAATAGCAAAAGGTAAAACTTTTAGATGGAAAGGTCGATACAATTACGACCTCAACATCGCCCATACGATATATACCCATCTAAATGTTTTTAAAGGATTCAAGCCCGAGGTGCCTCGTAGTTTAAGAAATTCTAAATTTATATTCCTGGCGAATATCGATCCTGAATTGCAATATGATGTACTCACGCAAATAAAAAATCCTAAATTTATTGCCTGTGACTCTATGAATTATTGGATCGAGCATAAGCGTAAAGATTTGGAGAGAATATTGGAGCATATCGATATGCTGTTATTAAACGATTCGGAGGCCAGACAATTCAGCGGCGAGTCGAATCTAATAAAAGCTGCGCAGCTTATTGCTTCTTTTGGTCCGAAGGCCGTGGTTATAAAAAAAGGAGAGCACGGAGTTATTTACTTTTCGAAAAATTCTCATTTTATTGCGCCAGCCTACCTTCTGGAATCGTTGTATGATCCGACTGGTGCAGGCGATACATTTGCAGGCGGGATGATGGGTTTTTTGAGTAAGGCTAATAGAATTAACGAATCGGTTATACGAAAAGGTATAATATACGGTTCTATCCTCGCTTCTTTCGCAGTCGAGGATTTTAGCGTTAACAGATTATTGGAGATTTCCATTAGCGACATTAACTCGAGATACGACCATTATAGGAGGATAACGAAGTTTTAGCCCCTCGCCCCGAGTCCCTCGTCCCGAGCGAGTGTTGATTATTTGATATCGCGAGGGGCTCGGGGCGATTTGCACATGTAGACTATAGCAAATCGCGGGTGTAACACAACGGTTAGTGTTCTAGCTTCCCAAGCTAGATACGAGGGTTCGACTCCCTTCACCCGCTCCACGAGAGCGCGGTGGAATGAAATTTTTATTGACTTTATTACTAATTATGATGATCGCGGGTTGTGCTACGGCGCCACAAGTCTCGCCGGTCATTGAGACCAGACATATCGGTAGGACCTACCACACGGTCAGGCCTGGCGAGACCCTCTGGGGTATCTCTAAAATGTATGGTGTGGATTTAAACAGTCTAGTAAAAGCAAATTCAATTCAAGATTCAAGCTCTATCGAGAAGGGGCAGGTTTTACTGATACCCGTCGCAGTTAGAGGACGAGCGCCGGTGAAGTATTCGGCCAGAGACTCATTTCTTTGGCCTGTGAGAGGGTATATTGCCGCTTCATTTGGCTCTAAAGTCGATAAGATAAAGAATAAAGGTATAGATATAAGAGCTGATGAAGGAGCGAACGTGAAGGCATCGAGGTCAGGCCGGGTCGTCTATTGCGATTCGTATCTGAAGGGCTTCGGCAAAACCGTTATCCTTGATCACGCAGACAATTATCAGACAGTTTATTCTTATAATTCAGATATACTGGTGAAGGCTGGAGATCCAGTTCAACAGAATGATGTGATAGCCAAAGTCGGGAAGAGTGGCCGGGCAAAAGAGCCCACCCTGCACTTTGAGATAAGAAAGGACGGAGAGCCGCAAAATCCGGCCTATTATTTACCTAGATGAAGAGATCCCTCGAACGCTTCCTTTCGTCGCGTTCTCGGGATGAAACTTCGCAGAAGCCAGACTCTTAGCTTAGAGAAGTTCCGCGAAGCGAAATTTACACGTAAATTTCAGGACAAGAGATGTTTAACGAACCTGTATTGGGCGAGAAATTTTTCGGAAGGGAAGAAATCCTCGAATTACTGAATAAGAGGGCAATGGCATTAAAGGAGGGGTACAGGCAAAACGTAGCGCTGACAGGACAGAGCCTTGTGGGCAAATCTTCTATCATACTGCATTTCCTGTACACGATAAGAGAGGAGGGGTTCATTCCCATATATGTAGAAGTAGTCAAAGAGCCATTTAACTCTTTCGCGAATAAATTTATTGCCACTCTACTATATAATTCGATCTCAAGGATGGGTGAAGAAGTCGACATAGATATGGGCAAGCTTTTGGAGAACGCCCAAAGGCTGCTTCCCAAGACGAGCCTCGCTATAAAACAAATAAATTTACAGATAGATCGTGGTGACCTCGACGAAGCATATTCAAACCTTCTGGGGCTAACGTCTGTCTTGAAAGATGAGATCGGCATGCCATGCATAGTGATATTAGATGAATTTGATAATTTAGAATATCTGGGTGTGAAGAATCCATTTTTAAGTTTTGGGAAGGTCATCATGGTACAGAAGGACACCATGTACGTAGTCTCAAGCTCAAGAAACAGCGCGATAAAGAAGATAATATCCGAGAAGCTATCCTTATTATTTGGCAACTTTGAAATTTTGAAGATCTCGAACTTCGGTCTTAAGGCCTCAAGTGATTTTATAGATATAAAATTATCAGGCTTTGAAATAGAAAATTCTATGAAGGCCTTCCTAATAGCCTTCACCGATGGGAATCTATTTTATCTTGGCGAGATTATAAAAAGTGCCAGATCTATTGCTATGGAGCAAATGACCAGTTATATCGACAAAGATATAATCAGTAAGGCGATCCTTGAACTCATCTTCAATTCAGGTGGCGCCATCCACCAATATATATTTAATTTCGTTCTTGACATATTAGATACGAAATACAGAGAGCTCTATATATCAATATTAGTTGCGATAGCTAATGGCCATAATAGGCAGCCAGAGATCGGCCGCGCTTTAAAAATTAAGCAGGGTGAACTATCAAATGCTCTTGGCCGTCTTGTGGAATTAGGCCTCGTCTCGAAGAATGGTATATTTTATAAGATAGACGATGCGATGCTCGGATTCTGGTTAAAGTTTGTTTATCAGCGAAGGAAAGAGATTCTAGTCGACGGGACTTTTAACAAGATGAGGCTTTTTAACGAAGATATCAGAGCATACATATCTAAAATGGTTGACGAGTTCGATAAGGATGTGGCAGTTCGCATCGCAGCGCTATTCGATTTATTCTCCAACGAGTTGGTTCAGATAGATTCGAAACAGATAAAGCTGCCTCATTTTACACGCGTCGAGGTCAAGGCCTTTCAAGATTCAAAATCATTCGTGTCCGCTTCATTTAGGGGGAACTTCTGGATAGCGCAGGCGTATAAATATACAGTGGCGGAGAACGATATCATTGATTATATAAGGAATATTAAGACATTAAAATGTAAAATATCGAATAAAGTTATACTGCCATTAAAGGGGATAGATGAGAATGCCAAGCTTCTAGCGAAGGAGCTTAA
>JAHFGO010000108.1 GCA_023247385.1 Candidatus Omnitrophota bacterium
ATCGAGTTGATAACCGCTGTTGTGTTAATCGCCATAATAATGATTCCAGTAGCATTGATAGCGATGGAGTATGTTCGCTCAACAGCCTATGCCGATTCTCTCACGATGGCAGTGAATCTCGCACGTAGAGAGATGAGCGTAGTCAACAACCTAAGCTATAGCGATCCAACTCTGGCAGACGGTTACGACAATACGACTCAAGAATATGCAGGATATAGTTTCGATTTAAGGCGCACAGTCAATTATGTCCCTGGGACAAACAACAATTTGAAGAGAGTGAGGGTAAGAATATTCCCTAATGTTTCAACGAACCAGCTTATTGAGCTCGCCGCTTATGTGATGAATGTCCAGTTTGGCGCTGGAAGTGCTGGTGGAGCGCTTGGTAATGAAAAAGATTCTTTTATCGCTTCAGGAGGCACTTTGAGCCAAAATCGCCTTATTTATGCGACGCTTCAAAATACAAGATCGACAGGCAATATAACTATGACCAGCGTTATTATGACGTCTACGATAAATAAGACGTTGATAGCTATTACTATGGGCAGCGAAAGCAGATTCAGCGGCTCTGTAGCACTGCCTGCAAATACGCCAACGACAATAAATCTGCAAAAAAATTTCATAATGAATTCCAATACAAGTTATAGTGGCACTAATGGTGGAAGATTCAACTTCACGACAGGACCAAATCAGACATACACGCTCACTATACAATTTGTATTCTACGATGGGACACAATCGACTGCATATTCGTGGACATACACGGTGTGAAGAAGGGCTCTCCCTTAAATGAAAAATAGCGGTTCAACATTAATAGAGTTGATAGTGACGATAACGATCGTCTCTATATTAGCAGCCGTTTCGGCCGGTATCATCATATCTGTGATGCAGGCACTTGTATACCTGCCTCGAGAGATGAAGACGCGGTCAGTTGCCGCCGAAATTATTGACATCATGATAGATGGCCAGCCGCAGATTAGGGGAGCAAGATATGCCATGCAGGTCCAAGATGCCTCAGCAACTCAGTTCACTTATACTTTCGGATATCCTGGAAATACCGAAAAAAGAAATATACGACTTCAACTTAATAGCGGCAAGATCTACCGTTATTATACTGCATTTGGCGATCCTATAAACGGGCCCCAGCCGCCTTACAGCTCCGCAGAACTTATACCTTATTATGCGGGAGCCGATGTTTCAATAAGTGGCCAGCCGGGGAGTCCTAATACGGTATTTACATATTTTAAGCAAAATGGGTCCGCCTGGGTGAGCGGCGTAGATCCTTTGAACGCTATAAGGCGCATTGAGATAAATATGCTTGTCAAAACAGGCACAGGCCTATTTGCGCTGTGGGAGGGTTCTTTCCGAACCACCGCGGATATAGAGATCAGACAATATATATGATGAGAATATTATTTGATAGAGTTATTAAAGCTTGCAACATAGCATCGCTGAACCCTTATTTAGTGGGAATAGAGATAGGGAGCTATTCATTGAAAATGGTCGGAATGCGTTTAGATAAAAATCCATCTATATTATTTTGTTCTAACATAGCGATTACAGGGCAGTTTGATGAAGGCCGCATAGCAAAAGCCATCAGGAAGGTTCTCGCTGATAATAGTTTCTTCTCTAAAACCGCAGTCCTATCATTCAGCGAGGAATCGATAATTTTCCGCCGCATAGAACTTCCTCATATGCCTCAAAGAGAGATCCTCGATGCATTGAGATGGAAGGCAAAAGATATGGTCTATTTTGATACACAGAATGCAGCCATAGGGTTTGAGCTATTGGGCGAGACCCAAAAAGAAGACGGTTCAAAAATCATGGAAATTCTATTTGTAGCCGTTTCACGAGAGGTTGTGGATAAAAAAATCAAAATTGTAAAAGATGCAGGGCTAAATGTGGCATCAATAAATATGCCGCCATTTGGATTGGAGAACATACTAAAGATCGAGCAAAATATAGATCCTTCCAAAACAGTGATGATTGTTGACGTCGGACACTCAAAGACAGAAGTATCCATGTTCAGAAATAAGGCTCTTGAATTCGTGAGGTCGATTCCTTTGGGCTCCCGCAATATTTCGGATGCCATGCAGGGCGTGTCCATATCAGATAAAGGCGATCTATCTCTGTCTAAAGAGGCAGCAGAGGATATAAAGAACCGTTTAGGCATATCGTATGAAGAGACTGTGCTTGAGGACGGGACCAGCTCAAGACAGATATTGTCTCTCATGAGGCCTGTTTTAGAACAGCTTTCAAAAGAGATAAGGCGCTCTATCGAATATTATGCCCAGGAATTCGCCAAGGATGAGGCAATAGATGCCTATCTTGTTGGAGGAGGTTCGAACTTAAAGAATTTAGATAGATACTTGAGCGAAGAGTTAAATATCGCGTTCAAAAAAATGAGACTTCCGGCTTCTATTGACACTTCCAAGGCGACTTTAAATAATGAAGACCAGATATCCATCATTTCCTTGGCGGGCATGGCCTTGGGTTGTAAAAAACATTTGAATCTTCTGCCGCATGAGTACAAAACGGAAAGCATAGAATTCATAGAAAAGATATCTCTCAGGATGACAGCCATAATAATGGCTATTTTTCTAATGGTCTCATTTTTATTCACTAAATTTAGGGCGGAAGATTACAGCCGCAGGCTCATGAACATTCCTATGCAGAAGAATGTCATCGAGCAGGTTAAAGAATTGCAAAAGGCTGTCTTGGCGCGGCAGGCATTTTTAGAGCAGGCACAGAAGTCGGAGATCCCGCTTGAATATATAATGAAAGAATTGAGCAACATCATTCCGCCGAGCACAGTCTTAGAAACATTAAACATAGACGAGAAGGGCAAGGCCTTAGACATGAAAGGCATAGTCTACGGACCAAGAAGCTCTGCCCAGGAGATCCTCACAAGGCTTATGGAGAATTTGGAAAAATCCAAATATTTTAAAGATGCTCAACTTTCTTCGGTTCAGGGCGGTAAGGTGGATAATGAAGAGGCTTCGGCTTTTGAGATAACATCATCGTTGGAATGATATGCAAAATATAGAGATAACAAAGCGGCAGAAGAAGATATTCATGTTTGTGGGGATAGTCGCCTTGACTTTCGCTGTTTTTATAATTTTTATATATCTTCCGACTAAGAGACACTTGGTGCAACTGAAAGACGAATATTTCGTTCTACAGAATGAAATAAACGAGTTTAATAAATCAATCGGCGAGGGCAAGCCGCTGGAACAGGCAATATTATCTTTAAGGAATAGGCTCGAGACGTTAGATAAAAAATTTCCAGAAAAAGAGGAGATCGTTTTACGCGAACTATCAGCGCTAGCAGAAAATCTCAGTATAGAAATATCATCTATCAGGCCAGAAAAGAAAAAAGAGATCAAGGAGATAGAAAACACGCCAATCGATATTAAAGGCTGCATTGTTCAGGAGATGCCTATATCAATGAATTTAAGAACTTCTTACAAGACGCTGGGAGAGTTTTTAAAAGTTTTGAAGGAGGCCTTCCCTGTCTTTATAAAGATCGATAACGTTAGGATTACAAAAACTGCTGATAAGAATTCTCCGTTATTGGATGTGAGTTTGAGTTTAAATACTTATTTAGCATCTCCTCAGAAGGAATAAAACACAAATAAGATATGGATAAAAGAAAACTGGAACTTCTCATAGCTGGCATTCTGATAATAGTTTTTACATTTATATTGATAAATAGTTTTAAAAAAGTGAAATCTAAACATATGTTTATCAAATCGCAGGTATCCGCAAAAGCCTTGCCAGCTCAAGAACTTAAGCCTCTGTTTATGACGAAGAAACCAGAGGTGAAGAAAGAGGAGCGGGAGATAGGTTGGGGCAGGGATCCCTTTACGCTCCAAGAGACTTCGATAGATAGGGTGGATACGATTGCAAATTTAAAGCTTATGGGCATCACAATTGACAAGACAGCAAAATCGATGGCGATAATAAATAATGAACTACTTTCAGTCGGTGACAAGATAGGCAAGTTTAGAGTTATAAAAATTTCTAAAGGCAGTGTGATAGTTACGGATGAAAAAGAAAATTTTGAACTGAAGCTGAAGTGACTAAGCGATGGGAAATTTTAGAACTTATAATTTACATGGAAGCGAAAGACGTATTCGGTAATATCGAGCTTGTGCAGGAAGTTTTTAAAAGTGTAGCGGTAATCAAAGCCTAAGGTGAGGTCCTTCTTCAAGAAGTATTTTTCTATCCCGATTTTTTCAATATAATATATCTTATCATTCATCCTTTTCGCAGGGTAGTCCCAGAACCTAACCTCAGAATCAATTGTGGCTCGCCAGTCATTCTTTTTCGTGAACTCACCTTCTGCGGAGATCGCATTATTATGGAAGGCGAAGGGGCTTGATACATACGGATAACGGAATTGCTTGTGCAGGTAACCTAATTTTATATCAAACGTCGAGTCTTTGGTCTCGTAAGCCCTCGTATCCCAGTTATTCTCTATCATAAAACCGTCGAAGTTGTGGTTGAGGTCAGCGTAAACTCTAGTAAGGTCTGTATATTTCACAGCACCTTTCATTTTTTCGAAAAGCTCATATTTTATGTTAAGGTACCAATTAAAATATTTAAAGTCAAAAGAATCCTCCCTCTCTTCATATATAATGGTGTTGTCCATGCCCTGCTCTATCCCTGCCCCGATAGATTTCACTGATTGTGAATTCACTTTAATGTCGAAAGAGGCACCGTATGTCCTTTCCAGTCTGTCGGCGATCTTCTCTCGATCTATATATTGGAATTTATAGAAGCTATAGATCTCTAATTTCTCATCAAAAAATTTTTTTGTGACATCTATGCGTGAATTAAATTTAAGCTGATCTTTAGGTGCATCCGGATAATGGTAGGAGTTCATCCCTCCGATTAATTTGATCGTCCAGTCGCCCTCTTTTTTAAATATAAAGGGCAGGTCTATCTTAATCTGGTCGTAATTTAAATCAGGAGAGTCGTTGTATATCTTCTCTTTAAATTCAAAATCAGGACCGATCTTTATTGAGAAACCATCTTTTTTATAAATAGTGGCATCAATGCCTATGCCGGAAGAATGGAAGTTATTATCAAGGTTCTCAAGCGTGTCGAAGTCTTTATTGTAGTATTGATATTTGACATAATAGGAGAAAGGCTTGCTAATCTTCTGAGAAAACTTTATATTATATTTTGAATAGTAGAATTCATCAGTCAAATCCTCTTCGTCTACGAGGCCGCTGGAACTTTTTCTGCCGAACTCATAATAAGTATCAAGCACATTTTCCAATGCGAAAGCAGTGAAGGCGAAAAGGACAAGGCACGTAACTAGAATGACGATCCTCATAATATTGGAAGATATCATATCATAAAACCATCTTCTTGACAAATTTATAGCTGTATTA
>JAHFGO010000109.1 GCA_023247385.1 Candidatus Omnitrophota bacterium
AACGTCTAACTATAACCTAAGCCATATACGCATAGTGTCCACAAGCACAGTAATGATATATTAAATAGCAAAACCATAAACATTCCTTGATAGCAAAATTAGGCGAAGCCCCCTGGCCGAAGTGGCCATGAGGAGCGGCAAGACCAGAAAAATTTCTAAGAAGGAGTAACGGATGAACATCGTGTTCTTCGGAACATCAGAATTTGCAATACCCGCGCTACGCGAACTTTTGAATTCGCGCCATAAGGTACTGGCAGTAGTAACCCAGCCCGACAGAAAAAAAGGCCGAAAGCTCCGAGTTTCGCCTCCGCCCACCAAGGTATTAGCCTTAACGCAAAATATATTTGTATACCAACCCAAAGATATATCGAGTCGGGAATCGGTTGCTTATTTGAAAAAATTGAATGCCGATATGTTTATAGTTGTATCTTTCGGACAGATTCTAAAGAAAGAGGTCATCTCCATTCCAAAATTATTTTGTGTAAACTTACACGGCTCATTATTGCCAAAGTACCGCGGCGCAGCACCTACGAACTGGGCAATAATAAATGGCGATAAGCTAAGCGGGATCAGCATTATAAAGATGAACGAAAAGATGGACGAAGGCGACATAATCTTAAAGAAAGAAGTTGTAATAGATGATGAGGATACGAACATCACATTAAGCGAAAAATTGTCCGAGGTTGGGGCTAATGCCTTATTAGAAGTTATCGATTTGACAGAAATTAAAAGAGATATTACTTTTGTAAAACAGGATAATGCACAGGCGACCTATGCACCAAAATTAAAAAAAGAAGATGGCCTGATTGATTGGAATGAATCTGCGACAAAAATACACAACAAGGTCAGGGGCTTGCTTCCATGGCCTGGGGCGTATACGCATTATGAAGGAAAAGTTTTGAAGGTTTTGCAGACGGAAGCGTTAAATAGCGCCACGGCCGCAAAGGGCATAACAACCGGTGAAGTTGTGGACATAATAAAAAATATAGGAATAATTGTACGCACCTCTTGGGGTGATCTCGTAATTAAATACCTACAGCTCGAAGCCAAGAAAATATTGGATGTGGATTCTTTTATCCGCGGCCATAGAATCGAGAGGGGATATATCTTCAAATAGGATAATGACAAAGCACAAATGACAATTAAATGACAAAATTCAAATAGCTACATTACTCAGATTATCCTTTGCTTAAAATAATGCCTGTGATATAATTTCTAAAAAAATATGCCAAAAAAAATAGCACCAGCAGAACTCGTGCAGCAAGATTTCCGCAATCTCAAAACATCAGAAAGACTTTATACTATTCCCAGAATAGAAGACCTGGTCTTCATACAGTCCATTGAGGGCAGGGCTCACAACGGAGCCGGGCCATTCAATAAACGTTCTTATGTAAATACCACTATAGATGATGTAGTAAGTGCACTTGGAAGGAGTCCCAAAGTGGTGAAGGCAAAGCGGCAGGAATTAATAGACGAGATAGCGGAATTTGTGGATAGTGCCATACGTGACGACCCAAGGGACAGGCTTGTTACAAAAAATGCTATGCCACTATTGGGAATACCCCAATTTAAAGATCGGATCGTAAATTATCACGATATATTAAAGGGCCTGTATCTGGGAGGCTTAAGAGACACTCCGGATATAAGAAAGAAGGCTCAAGAGCTCTTTAAAATAAATATAGGGTACGGCCGATGTTATCTTGTAAATACTAAGTTGATGGATGAAATGGGATTAGATGGTGAAATGCTGGCTCATCAGGAGCACGAGGATAAGATAAGCCATTACAAGTCCTGCGGCCTTATAGTGGACGAGGTAGAATTAAAACATAATATTTCAAAATATATAAAATATATGTACATTCGTCATCATGTCGGTCCTGGCCAATCGGATGATGCCGCGATTATTACAAGCGGCCTTCTCTATAATGTGGACGTTGCGCTTGGTGTATTTTTAGCAGATGCTATAGATACACTTGAAAAATACGTTTCTGTGTATCGCGATCAGGATAACGAGTTAGCGCGATACATAAAAGATAATTATTCATTTCTGGATGTCGATGAAAAGGATGTATATGAACTAGCGTATCTCGCAGCTATACCAGAGGACAAGGTTGATGAGATACCGGACAGTTCTTTGCGATATCTATTAGCTATAGATCAGGAAACAGGCCAATCTACTATAGAGACGCATATAAATTTCATAGAAGGAAAACCATTTATACCTATTGCAATAAGTTATAAAAGAGTCCTCATCTCCGATCTTTATGATTTCGTAAGAGGAAAGTTGAAGAGCATAAGCAAGAAGGAAGTTTTCAAAATCCCAGAGGCGTTTGTAAAAGAGCTGGATTCATCTGTAACCAAAGTGATGCAGCGAAAATTCATAACAGTGAACCCGCAAGACTCGCTAAAGTCTGCCTTGGAAAAAGTTGAAGCGAGGAAGGGCGAGCTCATAATAGTCAAAGACGAACTCGGTAATATACTCGGCGTGATAAACCCGCGTGACTTTTTAATATTCTTGAAAGGGTCATAAAAATCGTAAAGCCTAAAGCGAAAAGCGCAAAATTAAAACATAAAGTTTAAAATGCTTTAACTTTTACACTTCAACTTTACACTTTGCGCTTTACGTTTTGCGCTAACGTATCTATTGCGAGGAAAATAATGCCGGAACTTAGGCGCGATCCAGTTATAGGAAGATGGGTGATTATATCAACAGAGAGGGCCAAAAGGCCTGATCAGTTTAGCGCAAGCAGTGTTGAAAAAGAGGCCCTTGCGCCCGGAGAAAAGTGCCCATTTTGCGAGGGCAATGAGTCTATGACGCCGCCTGAAATATACGCACTTAGAAAGCCAGGTACCAGGCCCAATGGCCCAGGGTGGGAGGTGCGCGTTATACCAAGCATATCACCTCTTTTGCAGATAGAGGGCAATCTCGATAGGCACGGCCACGGCATGTACGATCTGATGAACGCAAAAGGTGCCCATGAGATAGTGATAGATACGCCACAGCATTTACGAGAATCTCAAATTTCCCAAGACCATATTGCCAAGAGCGTTAATGTCATCGTGGATAGGATTCAGGATCTCCAAAATGATCCCAGCATAAAATATGCCCTGATATTCAAGAATTACGGACAGGCTGCAGGAGGCGGGCACATAAAACATTCAAGGCTTCAGATTATAGGCACACCCGTAAATCTTAAAAGGGTAAAGGAGGAATTGGCCGGCGCCAAACGATTCTTTGACTATAAAGATAGATGTATATTCTGCGACATAATAAAACAGGAAATTCAGGCGCAAAAACGAATTGTTGCGGAGTCTAAGTATTTTATAGCCATAGCTCCATTTGCATCCCGTTTTCCTTTTGAGACATGGATTATGCCGAAAGAACATGCTTGCGATTTTTATAGGATGGATAGGAATAGGATTCCAGATTTTGCGAAAGCCGTAACATTAGTATTTGGAAAGACCAGGAAAGTTATAGGAGATTTCCCGTTTAACTTTGTATCTCATACCGCCCCATTCAGAAGAGATGCAGGCAAAAAAGGTTATTGGGAAACGATAGAACGTGACTATCATTGGCATTTTGAAATTCTGCCGATTCTCACTCGAGTAGCTGGTTTCGAATGGGGCAGCGGATTTTATATAAATCCCCTGCCGCCAGAAGATGCCTGCAAATCTGTGAGGGAAGCAGCACTATAAAACTATGAATGAATTAAGGCGCGATCCGATCACTGGAAGATGGATTATTGTGATTTCAGATAAAGTGCCCAGTCCATCAGATTTTAAAGTAGAGCCGCACGTTAAAAATAAGGACAATTGTGCATTCTGCTGGGGGAACGAGACTTTGACTCCGCCTGAGATAATTGCCCACAGGAGATACGGCGCTCCAAATAGTCCTGACTGGACAGTCAGAGTGGTGCCAAACAAATACCCTGCGCTACGTATCGAAGGAGAGTTAAACAAGGAAGGCGTCGGAATATTCGATATGATGAACGGCATAGGTGCGCACGAAGTTATAATAGATACGCCGGATCACTTCAGGGATATGGCCGATTTAAGTCACGCCGAAACAGAGGAAGTCCTCTGGGCTTATCTTGCAAGGTCGATAGATTTAAGGCGGGACAGAAGGTTTAAATATGTTTTGATATTTAAAAATTATGGAAAGTCAGCCGGCGCATCATTGGAACACCCGCATAGCCAGTTGATAGCATTACCTATAGTTCCGAAACGCGTTTCTGAGGAAATAGAAGGAGCAGCAAAATATTATGACTATAAGGAGAGATGCGTATTCTGCGATATGATTAGGCAGGAGCAGGAAGAGAAGGACAGGATCATATATGAAGGCGAAAAATTTTTAGCCTTCTGCCCATATGTATCCAGGTTTTCCTATGAAGTATGGGTACTTCCAAAAAAGCATCAGTCGGATTTCGCTGCCATGGACAGAGACAGCATTTCCTGTCTTGCCAAGGCGATTAGGGATTCTTTGGCGAGAATTAAGGAATTGCTTAGAGACCCATCCTACAATTTTATAATACACACCTCGCCTATAAACGGTCACGAAAGGGAAGATTATCACTGGCATATTGAGATTATGCCAAAATTGTCTAAGATAGCCGGTTTCGAATGGGGCAGTGGGTTTTACATCAACCCTGTTCCGCCTGACATCGCGGCGAGAAATCTATTGAGTGCGAAAATAGAAGAGAAATAGTCCCTCGTCCCGAGCGACTTTGGCGATATAGCAGTCGCGAGGGACTCGGGACAATTTTTGCTTCGCAAAAATTGGAGGGTAACGTCATGGCAGTGAAGGTTGGCATAAACGGTTTTGGAAGGATCGGTAAATTGGCGTTGAAGGCGGGATTGGCTTCAAAGGATATTGAATTTGTAGCCGTTAACGATCTAACGGATACGAAGACATTGGCACATCTATTCAAATACGACTCCACATTTGGAACATTCCCAGGAGAGGTCAAGGCAAAGGATGGTTCTACGATAACGATAAATGGCAAAGATATCAAAGTATTTTCTCAGAAAGACCCTGCTGCCTTGCCATGGAAAGATTTGGGCGTTCAGATAGTTATCGAATCAACCGGAAAATTTACTGAAGCTGAAAAAGCCAAAGTTCATATAACGAACGGCGGCGCGAAGAAGGTTATAATAAGCGCTCCGGCAAAAGGGGATGACGGCACATTCGTTATAGGAGTCAATGAAGAAACCTACGATCCTAAAAAACATCACATAATATCAAACGCATCCTGTACCACTAACGCCCTTGCTCCGATAACGAAAGTGTTGGTAGACAGTTTTGGCGTAAAATGCGGCTACATGACGACAATACATTCGTATACGAACGATCAGGTTACGCTTGATTTCCCCCACAAAGATCTACGACGTGCCAGGACCG
>JAHFGO010000046.1 GCA_023247385.1 Candidatus Omnitrophota bacterium
GAGTAAATGAGATATAAGATATCACTTGTTTTATTATCGATAATTTTATCCGCCTCAATACTCAGCGCTCGAGCGGAAGAGGAGCTCGCGTGGATGACTTGTGTAAAAGAGGCGAAGCGGGACCATCCTGATTTGGTAGCGGCAAAAGAGAACTTAAACCAGGCCAAGACCAGTAAAGAGATAACGCGTAGTAAAGTAATGCCCCAGATCACTCTCAATGCGAGCGAGGTTACCGCTAAGAATGCGTCGTCCGGTAATTTCAACCAGGCAAGCGGCTCAGGTTCGGGCGGCCAGCAGACGACGTACGAATACGGCATGACCGGTCAGCAACTATTATTCGACGGCTTCAAAAGTTCGTTCGACCTCTCTCAGGCCCAACGGAATATCAATTCAGCTCAATACAATTATGACGTCACCTCTTCCAATATAAGGTTGAGGCTGAGAACTGCCTTTGTAAATCTACTCACCGCGCAGGAATTTGTGAAAGTCACGGAAGAGATAGAAGCTCGCAGGAAACAAACCTTGGAACTTGTTAAATTACGTTATGAAGGTGGCCGCGAACACAAGGGGTCGTTGATGAGGTCGGAGGCAGATATGGCACAGGCGACATATCAGGTAAACCAGGCAAAAAGAAGCATCTATTTATACCAAAGGTCACTCACCAAAGAATTAGGCAGGACGATCTTCATACCTATGGTAGCCGAAGGAACGCTTGAGGTGAAAGAGCCGGTTCGTGAGAGGCCAAGCTTCGAAGTTATTGCCACGACCACCCCACTCTTACAGCAATTAATAGCGCAAAAGGAGGCCGCGAAATTCGGATTGAAATCGGCTAATGCTGCGCTCTTTCCTCAAATATTCGTTAATGGTGGCATGGACAACACCAATACGGTATGGCCTCCGGATAAGAACGAATGGTCGGTCGGAACAAGCCTGACGTGGCCGATATTCGACGGCGGAAATAAATTTGCTACCATTACCAAGACAAAGGCGGCATTGAAACAGGCCGAGGCCAACGAGAGAAGCGGCAGGGACGGCGTGATATTCACTCTCTCTAACACATGGACTCAGCTGCAGGATGCCGTCGATAATGTGGATGTCCAGCAAAAATCTTTGGATGCATCGGCCGAACGTGCTAAAATAGCCGAAGCAGAATATTCCACAGGCCTAATGACGTATGATAACTGGATAATAATAGAAGACGATTACGTGAACGCTAAATTAAGTTACCTGACCGCGCAGATGGCCGCATTGACTGCGAAAGCAAGCTGGATTCAGGCAAAGGGAGGGACCCTGGATTATGATAAAGACTAATCGGCTTATATATTTAGGCATATTTATTATTATAGCGATATCATTGATAGCAATAAAGCTGACGTACAGACCCTCTGCCCAGATCATGCAGGAGATAAGTCCGGTAACCGGTGATATCAAAACCTCAATAACGTCCACCGCCACGGTCCAGCCACAAAACAGGCTCGAGGTAAAGCCTCCCATCAATGGCAGGATAGAGAAGATCCTGGTCCATGAGGGGGAAACTGTAAAGACCGGGCAAATTTTGGCGTGGATGAGTTCCACCGAAAGGGCGGCGCTCTTAGACGCGGCCAGGGCGAACGGCCCCGAAGTCGTAAAATACTGGGAAGATGTATATAAACCGGCGCCTTTGATATCACCCATAGACGGCGAAGCGATAGTGAGTAAGGACGAGCCGGGGCAGACGATCACTTCCAATGACGTAGTTATAGTATTATCCGACCACCTGATAGTCCAGGCCCAGGTAGATGAGACAGATATAGGTAAGATAAAACTTGGACAGGAGGCATCCATAACCCTGGATGCATATCCCGAAATAAAGATAACAGGCAAAGTGGTCCATATATATTATGAAGCGCTCATCGTAAATAATGTTACTATCTATCAGGTCGACATTCTGCCCGATAGCGTGCCGGATGTCTTCCGTTCAGGCATGAGTGCCACCGTTACCATTGTGGTAGAAGCGAAAGAGAGCGTGCTTGTATTGCCGCTTGCGGCTGTAAAGCGGGATAAGGTCGGCCCCTACGTTCTCCTGAGCATGGGCAAAGGCAGAAAGCCGGCGGAGCGTAAAGTAAAGCTCGGAATCTCCGATGATAAGAATGTAGAGATAGTTTCGGGGTTGACCACCGATGATAAGATCCTTACGGTAACCCAGAAGTATAAAGCGAACACTGCCAAGGCGGCCACCAATCCTTTAAGCCCGTTTGGCCGAAGAAGGCAATGAAGATAATAGAGTTAAAGGATATACGCAAGACTTACTCTATGGGCAAGGCGGCCGTAGCGGCCTTGCAGGGCGTCTCCCTCACTATAAGCCCCGGAGAATTTGTAGCCATCATGGGTCCGTCCGGATCCGGCAAATCGACGCTTCTACATATTCTGGGATTTTTGGATAGGCCCGATTCCGGAGAATATATTTTAAGCGGTAAAAATATAACAAAGCTGACAAACGATCAGTTGGCCCTCCTCAGAAATAGCCTGATGGGATTTGTCTTTCAACAGTTCCATCTTCTTCCCCGCATAACAGCCCTCGAAAACGCAGAACTTCCGTTGATATATGCCGGCAAGAGACATCTGAAGGCAAAGGCCATGGACAAGATAAAAGATGTCGGCCTGGCTGCCAGGGCCGGACACCGTCCGAACGAACTCTCCGGAGGAGAGCAGCAGCGCATAGCCATTGCAAGGGCACTCGTTAATGATCCATTAGTTATTTTTGCCGACGAGCCTACGGGAAATCTCGATACGAAAAGTCAAACTGAGATAATGGCTATCATCTCCGGACTTAATAAGAAGGACAAGACCGTAGTGATGGTTACTCATGAGGAAGAGGTGGCCGGGTATGCCAGGCGGATAATACGGATGCGGGACGGAAAGATAATCTCCGACGATAAAAATAAGGACGTAAGGCAGGAACCAGCCGCAGTAGCCCCGGATATATCGATAGATAAAATAATATCCGGGTCGCGCGAGGAGATAAAACGCGCTGAACTTGCAGACCATTTTCGGCAGGCCTTCTGGGCTATAGTCTCTCACAAGATGCGCGCGATACTGTCGATGCTCGGCATTCTGATAGGCGTGGCGGCCGTCATAGCGATGCTCGCTTTAGGTGCCGGAGCTCGCGAATCAATTCAGAAACAGCTTGCTTCTTTGGGTTCCAATCTCTTGATGGTCCGGGCAGGCTCGCAGCAGCTGCATGGCGTATCACTCGGCGCTGGAGTAGTGACGCGCTTTACATTTCAAGATGTGGATGCTATTGAAAAAATACACGGCGTAAAGATCGTCTCGCCTACGGTCAACGGAGGTGCCCAGCTGGTATACGGCAATAAGAACTGGAATACTCAAGTCCAAGGCACCGGCGTAAACTACGCCCAGATGCACGCCGCCGCCCCCACGATAGGGAGGTTTTTCAAGGAAGAGGAAGTGCGCATGCGCGCAAGGGTAGCTGTGGTCGGCACCACCGTAATAAAACAGCTTTTCGGGGACGCTGACCCGCTGGATGCGTATATAAGGATGAGTCGCATCACTTTCAAGGTGATAGGCATCCTGCCGCCAAAGGGCGCTACCGGGTGGCGCGATCAGGACGATGTCGTAGTGATCCCTGTGACGACAGCGATGTACCGCCTTACGGGAAAACAGTACATCGATTCGATCGACGTGGAGGTAAGCGATATTTCTTCGATGGATGAAGTCCAAAAGGCTATAAAAGAACTTCTCATCAAACGTCACCACCTGACTAAAGAGAATGAGGATTCCTTCGAGATCAGAAATATGGCGGATATCCAACAGGCTCTACAGGCCACCACAAAGACTATGGCATGGTTATTGGGGTCCATCGCCGCCATTTCGCTTCTCGTAGGAGGCATAGGCATCATGAATATAATGCTCGTTTCCGTAACCGAACGCACAAGAGAGATAGGCCTGAGAAAGGCGATAGGCGCGCGCGAATCCGATATCATGATCCAGTTCCTTATAGAGGCGGTTACCCTGACATTTGCGGGCGGGGCCGCAGGCGTAGTCTTTGGAGCAGGCATAGCGCTTCTTCTATCATTATTCGCCGGCTGGACAATAAAAATTTCCATATTTTCAATTCTTCTGGCTACCATATTTTCTATAGCAGTGGGACTCATCTTTGGATTATGGCCCGCCCATCAGGCAGCGAAGCTCGACCCGATCGAAGCGCTGAGATACGAGTAACGATCCGTCCTCTAATCCATGAAATAAGGGTTGACCCAACAGAAAAGAAGTGTTATTATTACATAAAAATAATTCCTGATTTTCAGGGTGGTGCAGGGGAAGAAAAGGCATTAGGAAACTTCGGTGTGGACCCTCACCACCAGTTTTTGTTGCAGTTAGACTGAGGCAAAAATTGTCCCGAGTCCCTCGCGGCTGAGCATAACGTAGCAGCCGCTCGGGACGAGGGGCTACCGAAATTTTCTATCAGAAATTATCTTCCTCGGTTGCTTCTTTTCGTCGCAACCTCGGGATGAAATTTATATATAAATTTCAGCGGGAGTAGTTCAATGGTAGAACACGAGCCTTCCAAGCTCGTTGTGAGGGTTCGATTCCCTTCTCCCGCTCCATCCGCCTTCGTGTATTGGGTTTGGAGTAGATAGTCCACCTTCATGTAGGCTGTTATTGATTGTAGGTAGCTTTCGGTGGACTATTCTCCGAAGGCTATCTACTCTGAATAACAACTCACACGAAGGAGAATAGCCTTCGGCGGATGAGCCCGCCGTACGCTATCTTCTTTGAATAGCTATACACAGGAAGGCGGGCCAAGAACATACCTAAGCAAATATGACAAACGAACATCCAGTCTGTAAAATTCTTACCGTTGACGACCAGATGGGGATAGACTCGTTTTTCTACGAATTCTTCAGCGTGCGTAATTATGAAGTCTTGAATGCCATGAGCGGCAAAGAGGCGATCGAAATAGTTAAAAAAGAAAAACCCAGCATCGTGCTTCTTGATGTCAAGATGAGGGGCATGGATGGGATTGAGACTTTAAAGAAGATAAAGGAAATTGATAAAAATATCGTAGTGATCATGGTGACAGGCGTGAAGGATGACGATGTCATAAATGAAGCCCTGAGACTAGGAGCAGACGACTATATAACAAAACCTTTGAGCCTCGAATATCTGGAGAAGGTAGTGCTGCTTAAATTTATCAACCTACAAATAAAGGACTTGGGGAGAAGCTAAGGTAAGCTTAAAACTCAAAGCGCAAAGCATACAAGTAAAGTGTAAAACTTAAAACTTTAAGTTTTTAGCTTTAACTTTACGTTTTGCGCTTTACATTTTTAGCTAAACTGCAAATAAGGAGGCAAGACATGCCAAGCGTTATCGATACTATTAACGAAAGGGTAAAGAAAGAGAGCGTGTTTGTTCAAACGCTGATACAGGAGATGGAGAAGATTATAGTCGGCCAGAAGTACTTGATAGAAAGACTTCTCGTTGGCCTCTTGGCCAATGGGCACATTTTAATTGAAGGAGTGCCGGGCCTTGCTAAAACGATGTCAGTGAGAGTTCTCGCCCAGGCCATCAAGACGAAGTTCCAGAGGCTGCAGTTCACGCCGGACTTATTGCCCGCCGATCTCATTGGTACTTTAATATACAATCCTAAAGATGGAGCTTTCACAACAAAGAAAGGGCCGATATTCGCAAATATAATCTTGGCTGATGAGATAAATAGGGCCCCTGCAAAGGTGCAGAGCGCTCTTTTAGAAGCCATGCAGGAACGGCAGGTTACGATCGGAGAGAACACATTTAAATTGGACGAGCCGTTCTTGGTATTGGCCACTCAGAATCCAATAGAACATGAAGGCACATATCCGCTTCCTGAAGCACAGGTTGATAGATTTATGCTTAAATTAAAGATAGACTACCCTACAAAAGAAGAAGAGCATAAGATAATGAAACGGATGGCAGTCACTGACAAGAAGATTATGGTCAGCCCTGTTGTAGGGCCGGAAGATATCATAAAGGCACGAAAAATTGTGGACGATGTCTACCTGGATGAAAGGATAGAGAAATATATAATAGATATAGTTTTTGCTACGAGGGCGCCTAAATCTTATAGGCTTGACGAGCTTACGCCATTAATTCAATACGGCGCATCCCCGAGGGCAAGCATATATCTATCAGTCGCGGCCAAGGCATACGCATTCTTACAGGGAAGAGGTTATGTTGTACCCCAGGATGTAAAGACTATCGGCATGGATGTATTGCGGCATCGCGTAATCATAAGCTATGAGGCAGAGGCAGAAGATAAGACATCAGAGGATATCATAAAGAGAATATTCGAAGAAATTAGAGTGCCATAAAATGCTTCCGAAAGATGTAACAAAAAAAATACGAAGAATACAGATAACGACATCGAGGCTGGTAACGGATTTCTTATCAGGCCAGTACGAGAGCGTCTTTAAAGGCAGAGGCATTGAGTTCGACGAGGTGAGAGAATATCAGCCAGGCGATGAGATCAGGTCGATAGACTGGAATGTCACAGCCAGAATGGGCCATCCTTACGTAAAAAAGCATATCGAAGAGAGGCAGCTTACCGTCATGATACTTCTGGATGCGTCGGGCTCGTCCTATTTCGGAACAGCCAAGTGCATGAAGAGTGAACTCGCCGCTGAGATTTCCGCAGTCTTAGCGTTCGCAGCAATTCAGAATAACGATCGCGTGGGCTTAATAATATTCACTGACAGGATAGAAAAATTCATCCCCCCCAGAAAAGGCCTGCAGCATGTCTTGAGGGTTATACGTGAAGCATTGTATTTCAAACCAAAAGGAAGTGGCACAGACATAGAAGGGGCGCTAAGATATCTGGACAGCGTTACGACGAGAAGAGCTGTCACGTTTATAATTTCAGATTTTTTTGCTAAAGATTTCAAAAAGCCGCTTTCGATCGCAAATAAAAAACATGACTGCATCGGTATAACTATAATGGATCCGAGGGAGTTGGGATTGTCAGACGCAGGGCTGGTGGAGCTAGCCGACGCAGAGAAGGGCTCAATATTTTTGATAGATACAGCAAATACAAAACTTCGGGAAATGTATTTATCGAAAGCTCACAGGATGCGTGAGGAGCGCTCGCACTTATTTGGCTCCATAGATGTGGATCATATAGAGCTGAGAACTGACAAACCGTACATCAAAGAGCTGATAAAATTTTTCAGGATGAGGGAGCGGCGCTTATAAAATATATTCCAATGACTAGAATGAAACTATGCATAGCGTTTATTTTTTTGCAGATATGCACCTATGCACTGGCCGGCGCTGAAAAAGACGATATCGCAGTGCGTGCATCTGTGGATAAAAAGACCATCTTCATCGGCGATAGAATAAAATATATCATTGAAGTTAGGTCCAAGAAAAATATTGAGGTGGAATTTCCAAAATTTCAGGATGATAAAATAGGCAGCTTTGATATAAAAAACACAGGCATATCAACTAAAAGTGCGATTTTTGGCAGTAGGCTTTTTTCAAATTGGTATTATATAACGATATATTCGCCAGGGAAACCTCTTATTCCTTCGGTTGAGGTTAGATGTAGAGAAAAGACGCAAAAAGATTGGGCATTAAAGAAAACAGAACCAATCGGCATAATAGTAGAGAGCTTTTTGGCAAAAGAGAACAAGTTGCTAGATATTAAAGATATAAAAGGCCCAATACATTTCTACCAGGTAAGCTGGGCCATCGTTATAGGCGCGCTTATAATATTATCTTCCTGCGTCCTGTTAGTTGTCATTTATAAGAAAAATAAAAGTGCGCCTGTGAAGCTTCCTCACGAGACTGCCCTCGAAGAGCTTGAGGCCATAAAGGGGGAATTGGCGACAGGCGGGAACGTGAAGGAGTACTATACCAAGGTATCTGATTGCATAAGGCAGTATATAGAGAGGGCATTCAAGATCAAGGCCCCAGAGATGACCACAGAGGAATTTTTAAGCAGTTTAAAAAATTCCTCTTCTCTATCCTTAAGCCAGAAGGATCTATTAAAAGTATTTTTGAATGCCTGCGACCTTGTTAAATTTGCGAAATATATGCCGCCCAGGCCTGAAATAGATACGATATTTGTAGCAGCAAAAAATTTTATTGAAGAGACAAAAGACGTAACCCATGTTTAGCTTTAAAGATTCTTGGGTGTTAATATTTATACTCATGATCCCAATGCTGCCCTTTCTTACAAGAAGGCGGCAGGGTCCCAATTTTATATTCTCTTCAGAAGAGCTGGTCAAGGACCTAAGGCCTACCCTCAGGATACGTTTTGTTAAATCTTTAAGTATTTTTAGATCTATTGCAATAGCGTTATTCATTCTGGCGCTTGCCAGGCCGCAGTCTGTATTAGAGGGAACCAAGACCGTCTCCGAAGGCGTCGATATAGTATTAGCGCTAGATACCTCCACCAGCATGCTGGCAGAAGATTTCAAAGTAGGCTCAGCGCGGGTCAACAGATTCGATGTCGTGAAGGAGGTCGTAAAGGAATTTATAAAGAAGAGAAAGGATGATAGAATTGGCATGGTTGCATTCGCGGCGAGGGCTTATACCGTCTGTCCACTCACAACAGATTACGCGTGGCTTAATGAGAATCTCGACAGGGTTAAAGTGGGAATGATTGAGGACGCAACAGCAATAGGCTCTGCCATTGCCAGCTCTGTCAATAGGCTCGCTACCTCCAAAACGAAAAGCAAGGTCGTCATACTTCTCACCGACGGCGTAAATAACGCAGGCACCATATCGCCGCTTGTTGCTGCCGAGGCGGCACGCGCACTCAAAGTTAAGATCTATACAATAGGTGTAGGTACGAAAGGATTGGTCCCATATCCATTCAAAGATGTTTACGGCCGGACCGTATATCAGAATATTCCTATTGAGATAGATGAAGATGTTTTGAAAAGAATAGCAGATATGACCGGAGGAAAATATTATCTTGCAAGTGATACCGAGACTTTGCGCAAAATTTATGACGACATAAATAGGCTGGAAAAATCTAATATAGAGCATCTGGGATACAGGGAGTATAGCGAGCTTTTCTATTACTTCCTGATGCCAGGGCTCATCGTCCTGGCTTTGGAGATATTGTTAGCCAACACATTATTCTTGAAGGTGCCGTAAAAATCATGCACTATGCAAATCCAAAATACTTTTCGCTTATCTTCTACCTGACTGGCGCACTGATTATTTTCTACATCTGGGTCTTGAGGAGAAGAAGGATCCTCAGGGAGAGATTTGCTGAACGCAGTCTCATTGACGCGATAAGTCCTTCAGCAAGCACAAAACGCAGAATCATTAAGACAGCCATGTTGACGCTGGCAGTTTTCCTTAGCTTATTTGCGCTTGCACGGCCCCAGTGGGGATTCGAATGGGAAGAGACCAAAAGGGCTGGGCTGGATATATTGATAGCAATAGATGTATCAAAGAGCATGCTCGCAACAGATGTGAAGCCGAACAGGCTCGAACGGTCGAAATTTGCTGTTAAGGATTTGGTGAAGAGATTGAGCGGAGATAGAATCGGATTAATAGCTTTCGCAGGCACTTCATTCTTGCAGTGCCCTCTGACCATAGATTACAATGGATTTTTGCTGGCACTTGACGATTTGACCATTGCCGCTATACCGCGACCAGGGACTTCTATATCCAGCGCCATAAACGAAGCAATGAATGTGTTTAAAGACGGCCTAGAGAAAAAGTATAAAGTATTAGTGATAATTACTGATGGAGAAGACCTGGAGGGCGAAGCATTGAAGGCGGCTCGAATGGCGTCGGATCTGGGCATTAAGATATACTGTGTCGGCGTAGGCACAACTGAGGGTGAATTAATACCAGTAACCGATGAAAGCGGTCAAAGAGTTTATCTATCGGATAAGAGCGGCAGAGTCGTTAAAACGAAATTAAACGAAGACATCTTAAAACAGATAGCTATCTCAACAGGCGGAAGTTATGTCCGTGCCACTCAAAAAGAGTTTGGCCTTGTCCTCTTATATGATAATAGCATATCTAAGCTTGAGAAGAGGGATATAGAGACAAAGATGAGAAAACATTATCAGGAACGTTACCAAGGCTTTCTTGCTTCTGCCCTGCTGCTTCTGTTTATGGAACCATTTATATCTGATAGGAAGAGGATTGCGTGATGACTAGACCAATTGCAGTAACATTAACTCTACTTATTCTTTTTGCAAGCATATCGTTTGCATCAGTGGAGAAAGAAGTGAAAAATGGAAATTTGTTATATAATAATAAACGATACAAAGAAGCGATTAAATTGTATGAGACGGCACTGTCAGAGAAGGCGGATTCCGGCATTGCAAATTTCAATCTCGGATCAGCTTTATATAAAGAAGGATCGTACTACAAGGCCATAGAGGCGTTTAATAAAGCAATAGCTTCCAATAGACAAAATCTCATTTCAAGCGCAGATTATAATATAGGAAACGCGTCATATAAAATAGGTAATTTAAAAGAGAAGAGCGACATAGTGAAGGCAAAAGAATTGTATGATACAGCGCTTAAATTTTATAAAAGGTCCATCGATTTGAACAATAATGATAAAGATGCAAAATTTAATTATGAATTTGTAACAAAAAAGCTGCAAGAGTTAAAAGAAACACAAACGCAGAAAGAACGGCAAGAGAAGGAGAAAAAACAAGAGCAAGAAAAAGAGAAAAGCTCGCAGAAAAAAGACGAGTCAAACTCGGGCGGCGGAGGACAGGGCGAGGAGGAAAAGAAGGAAGGACAGGATGCGCAGAGCAAGGGTGAGCAACAAGAAAAACTTCAAAGCAAAAAGAAGCAGGAAGAAGAGAAAGGCAAGAGCGAGGAGGATAGCAAAAAACAAGAGGCCGAAGAGAAGAGCCAGAGAGAGAAAGGCAGGGCCGAAGAAGAAAAAGTAAGGCCTGAGGAAGAAAAAGGGAAAGCCAGACCGCAGGAAGCCGCTGGTGTTGAAGAAGAGGAGAAGCGAGAAGAAGCGAGAAAGAAAGAGGAGGCGAAGGGGTTAGAATTTTATCAATCGCCGCAGTCTCAGGAAGAGCTTGGCGAAATGTCAGAACAAGAAGCTAAGATGCTTTTGGAGGGGTATAAAGGGGAGGAGGCAACGGGCAGAACGGTACGAATGCGTAAGAAACCTATAACTGTCTCCGAGCCTCTTAAAGATTGGTGAGGAAATTTTTCTGCCTCCCTGAAGGTTCCCATCTCGGGGGCCCCTTCAACGGAGGCGAAGAAATTTTTCGGGTGACGCGACCAAGCCTTTTAGAGAGTAGGCGAGCGGGTTGACTGGCGGCTATAGACTCATGTTTTAGCCAGCATCTGTGGACAAGCTATTTAAAGCTAAAGGTGGATGAACACTGGCTCCCGCGAGCCTTAGAAACAAAAGGCGAGGGAGCGGCAGGACCCGAAAAATTTAGCGCGGATAAACGTATGAAAAAATCTTTTAGGATTCTCATATTGCTTATAGGCTTTACAATAACCTTCGCTGATCTTGCGTCTGCAAAAGACGTGAAGTTTGAAATTAGCCTGGATAGGAATAGGATAGCGATAGGTGAGTCTACGCAACTTGGTCTATCATTCTATGGCACACAGAGCATGCCAGCTCCGGATATCGGTAATATCCCTGGACTCGAAATACGATATATTGGGCCTTCGACCATGATGACGGTGATAAATGGACGCGTTTCCAGTTCCATAACACACATGTATACAATACTACCGCTAAAGATAGGAAAATTCCAGCTTGGCCCATTCTCATTCAACTATAAAGGCGATGGTTATTCCTCGAATATAGTCTTTCTTGAAGTGGCAGAAGAAAAGATTGCTGCAAAGGGGATAGAGGAAAGACCGATAAGCGAAAAGTTAAATTTGGAAGACAGGATATTCCTGACATTGGATGTTGGCAAGACGACAACGTATGTGAACGAGCTTGTTCCAGTTACAGTTAAACTTTATGTAAATCGGCTTAATGTGAGCGATATACAGCTTCCCACCTTCGGCCAGGAGGGTTTTTCAAAAGTCGAGTTCAAGGAGCCCAAGCAGTATAGGGAGAATGAAGGTGGCGTAGTTTATGATGTGTTGGAATTTAAAACACATATATTCGGAACAAGGCCCGGAGATTATAAGCTCGGCCCTGCAAAGATTAAATGCAATGTCATGGTAAAAAAACACTTGGCTAGAGGGCCTTCAGCGATGGATGAGTTCGGGGAGGATTATTACAGGGACTCTTTCTTTGAAGATTTCTTCACGCGTTATGAGAGATACCCGATTGAATTGAAATCGCAAGAATCGCAGATTATCATATCGCCACTGCCTAATGATGGCAGGCCTAAAGATTTCTTAGGATCCGTCGGCGATTACCAGTTCATATTTAATGCCACTCCCACCAAATTAAAAGTGGGCGACCCAATAACTGTGCGTATGGATATAAATGGCAAAGGCAATTTTAATACCGTATTAATGCCGCATTTGGAAAATACAACAGGTTTTAAGGTCTACGAACCACAGGTGAAAACCCAAGAAAACAGTAAGACCTTTACACAGGTATTGATACCAGAGACGGACTCGGTGACTCAAATCCCAAAGGCAAGCTTCAACTACTTCGATCCCAATAAAAAAGAATATGTAAACATAACTCAAGGCCCGATAGCAATACAAGTTGAAAAGTCCAAAGAGGAGGCGCCCTCACAAGTCATTGGGCCTAGCGTGGCTGCGTTCCCAAGTCTTGTGCAAGAAGAATTGACTCGCGACATCCTCTATATAAAGGAATCGCCCGGAAAATGGCTGACTAAAGGGCATCGTTTATATAAGACAAAAGTTTTTCTTGCCATATTTATTATGCCGCTGTTAGTGACAATTTCAGTTTATATGGTTCAAGCTAGAAAAAATAAGTTCAGGCAAGACGCCGTATACGCAGGCCGCGTAATGGCTTTAAGATATGCAAAAAAAGGGCTTAAACTCCTTAAGCATCAATCGAAATCCGATGACCCAAAGATCTTTTATGAGACTATGTTTAAAACTCTTCAAGACTATATAGGAAACAGGTTATATATCTCAGCCGCTGGCATAACACTGGATGTTGTCGAACAGACAATCGCCTCAAAAGATGTGGCGCGCGATATCTTAAGAAAGCTTAAAAATCTTTTTGAGGCCTGTGACCAGGCAAGATTTGCATTCTATAGCATCGGCAGATATAAGATGGAGGACGATTTAAGCCAACTTGAAGAAGTAATAAATTATTTTGAACGAAAACGAATATGAAACCTCGCATTAACCCGACATTACACTTAGAGAGGTTCCATGTGCAATTGTATGAGGTAGGGACATGAAAAGATATATAATAACTTTACTATTCTTATCTTTATCGTTTGGCCATGCTCTATGGGCCCAGAGAAGCGCTAAGGATCCGAATCAATTATTCTATCAGGCGAATACCTATTATGAAGAGAAGGATTACGTAAAAGCGCTGCAGAATTACGATCAAGTTTTTGGGATGGGCCTGGAAAACGGAAACCTTTATTATAATATTGGTAACAGCTTTTTTAAATTAGGGAAGATAGGATACGCTATATTATTTTATGAAAAAGCGAAGAGGATAATGCCGCAAGACAGCGATCTTAAATCTAACCTCGCTTATGCAAAGTCTTTGGCAGGCTCTCCTGTTTCACAGGATACTACCAAAGACCTGATTGTCAGAATGATAAAAAAGTTTTCTAAAGAATGGAACCTGAGCACAATCGCCATCGTCACAATCAGTTGTTATTTGATAACAATGGCGCTCTTGATGATTTTCGCATTAAATCCAACCTTTGCTAAAAAAGTTCGACTTCTTCTTTGGGCATTCCTCATATTATTCTTTTTAAATTTCACAATGTTATTAGTCCGATATCATGGTGAGGAGATCTTAAAACATGGTATAGTTGTTCAGAAAGAAGTCGAGGTTAAATATGAACCCATAGACAGGGCCACCACCCACTATGTCCTCGAGGAGGGGAATGAAGTTTTGATTATAAAGACCAGAGAAGGCTGGCGTCAAATCAAACGTTTTGACAGCAAAATTGGCTGGGTTAAAAAAGATGCCGTCGGAGAGATATAAAGAGAATTCTGTATGAAGGGACGGTTCTAATTTTATAAGATTAGAACCGTCCCCGTTATTACTTAAGTTCAGTTGTAGCTGCGTTAACACCTGCGCCAGCGGCTTGCGATGATGTGACACATCCTGGATCCGAATACCAGAACGTCGCAAGTTGCCATACGCCACCAACTACTCTTGCTATTCCACGCTCGACTCCAGACCTTGTCTTTTCTGTGCACCTATCAATCTTTGTACCCTTAGTTTTAGTCTCATCTATGTTCTTTGGCGCTTCGACAGGTCCATACAGGATATTATTCATAGCCCGGCTCGCTCTATCTTTAGTCTTTTCGATGGGCTTAATAGTAGGCTGGTCAATACTCTCCGCGGCATATGCACCTATTGAGGACAATATAAAAATTGTTACGATTGCGAAAGTTATAAATTTTTTAAGCATTATATATTTCACCCCCTTTCAAATTTTCATTTTCTAATTTT
Organism: Candidatus Omnitrophota bacterium; assembly: GCA_023247385.1. GTDB lineage: Bacteria > Omnitrophota > Gorgyraeia > 2-01-FULL-45-10 > 2-01-FULL-45-10 > JAHFGO01. The sequence goes on from JAHFGO010000046.1 coordinate 14,576, forward strand.
TAAGTATATCTTATATTTCTATATTAGTCAAGAGATTGTAAGTAAAAATATTTAAAATAGGGCTTGAAATTTTTTTAAAATTTCACTTGACAGCAGAAGAAACTTTGCTATAATTATACAACTTAATTTATTAATCAGTAAATAGTATAAATATAACATAGATGAGTTGAATAAAGCAAAATAACTCTAAGAAGGTGTATTTTTGTCTTTTTGAAGTGTTAACAGCCGCTAATGCTATAGATAGGCTAAAGCGGCTGCTGTAGCTCAGTAGGTAGAGCACGTCCTTGGTAAGGACGGGGTCATCGGTTCAATTCCGATCAGCAGCTCCATCCGCCTTCGTGTATTGGGTTTGGAGTAGATAGTCCACCTTCATGTAGGCTGTTATTGAT
>JAHFGO010000047.1 GCA_023247385.1 Candidatus Omnitrophota bacterium
CTGTTTTGTCTTGTTTAAGATACTTTCAATTTTTTCTTTATTGACTATATCATCATCTCTCATATTTAATTATGATTTTGGCAGCGTGACGCTGAACGTGCTGCCCTTACCTTCCTCGCTCTCGACCCATATCTTTCCTTTATGCCTTTCGATAACCTGTTTAGCAATAGACAATCCCAGCCCCGTACCATTCCTTTCTACTTCTCTTGCATTTCTGGCACGGTAAAATTCATCGAAGATTTTAGGGAGTTCATTCTTAGGTATGCCGATACCCGTATCGCTAATTTGTATCAACACGGAATCGCCTTCGTCTTTCACCTCTATACCTATTTTACCATTTCTCGGCGTATATTTCACGGAATTTGCCAGCATATTGGCTATGGTCTCTTCGATATAGACCTCGGCCCCGCGTATCGTATCTATACCAGCTTCGATATTGACGCTTAAAGATATTCCCTTGTCTTTTGCTTTTGTCTCTATAAAATTAAGCGCATTATCTACGGCATTTTTTAATGAAAAATAATCCATCTCTATATGCTTGCTTAATTTTATGCGGCTTATTTCCAATAGCGCCCTGACGAAATATAGAAGTTTTTCTGTCCTCTCATCGGCCCTTCTAATTAAATCTCTCTGTTTCGGATTGAGCTCTCCGGTTATCCCCTCCACCACCGGCTCAAGGCATCCCTGAATGGCAGACAGATGCTCTTTTATATCGTGACTTACGCGCAAGACGTATTCACTTTTTATGCGGTCTTTTTCCTCTAAAAGAAGATTAGCTTCCGCCAAAGTCTTCTCCCTTTCTCGCAACCTCTTCGAAATCGATGTTGCCATATAAACGGCGATATATAGAGTGCTTATAAATACAAAATATACCCCCGAGATATACAAGATATTATTATGCAAAGTAAATGGGACAAACCCTTTTAGACAGTGGTGGGGTAAGATGTTGTGATATTCTAGATTGACCATCAAAATGAACAAGACAGTAGCGAAAGTTGCCTGCAAAAAAGAGGCCCGACGCGAAAGGAGGATGCTTGCGATAATCATATGAAATATGAAATAAAAAATAAACGGATTTTCTATGCCGCCCGAAAAATGAATAAGAGCTGTAAGACTTACTAGATCAAATGATATCTGGATATTAGCTATACGGTTAGCTATGGTAGTCAGATTTGCTATCTTTATTTTTGTAATACTATTTAGATAAACGAGAAATATTAAATTATATATGCTAAGGATTCCGGCGATGGCATATAGAGGAAAAGCGTAAATTGGAATGGCGAATATCTTGTCTACGAATAGAACGGTAAGGCTTAAACCTATTATTGCTATCCATCTTAACCTTATCAGCCAGTATATTCTTTCAACGAGTCCGCTCTGCAGGGTAAGATCTACCATATGAATTACTTATTTTTAAGAAGCGACTCGACTTTTGAAACTAACTCTTCCGGCTTGAGAGGCTTCTCCATATAATCGTCAACGGGAAGCCAGGTTTCATCACCAGCTTCCTTCTTAAAATCCAATCCTGTTCTATCTTTTATGGCCGTCAGCATGAGTATAGGAATATTTTTATATTTTTCATCCCATTTAAGCTGCCGGGCCACATCGAAGCCTTTGTCGCTGGTCTCCATCATGATGTCCAGGATTATGAGATCGGGTCTATCGGCCTTCGCTTTTCTCAAGCCCTCTTCCCCATCTTTCGCATTAATCACATAATGGTTTTTACTCTCCAGGACCACTTTCATCGCCTCGACTAAATCAGGATCGTCGTCAATAATTAATATCTTTGCCATATTTACCTCCGAATATTTTATTTGTCTTCATGTCTTAAAAAAGGAGCTGAACGTTGTCAGGACAAGCCACGCTATGCTTATAGTTACCAATCCTACCACCAAACCAATCTTAAACCACTGAAAAAAAGATATGTGTACTTTAGATCTTTTTTCGAGCATCCCTAATGCAACGATATTCGCCGTGGAGCCCACCATGGTGATATTCCCGCCAAGGCAGCCTCCAAAAAGAAGCGCCCACCACAAGGAAGAGATATCCATTCCCAACGTCTTGAGTTCTCCTATCACAGGAATAAACGTCGCCACTAAGACCACATTATCGAGAATGCTTGAGCCTATAGCTGATGCCCACAAGACGAAAGTTATCATGAAAAATTGGCTTCCGTTTGCTAACTTTGTCAATCCTTTGGAAAGTATATCAGTAACTCCGGTATATTTAAGCGTGCCCACCTGCGCAAATAATAACATAAAAAATATGAGCGACCACCAATCGACGTCTTTCTCAATATATTCCCTTGCCTTGTGTTGATGCCACAACATAATCCCGCCAGCGGAAATGAGAGGAATGGATATCAAAAGAGAGTTTGGGGGCAAGGCCATAGTATGCTCTATACGATGATGCAGGCCGATTAATAAGAGAGTGAGAAAGAATATGAAGAATTCTTTTTTGATATCTTTAGTCATTGGCACACAAACCAATTTGCTGAACATCTCTCTATCGTTACCAACTTCCTTAATCTTCACATCTAATGCTCTTATCTGGTATCTATACCAGAATAATACTACGCCTATTGCAATAAACAAAACCATCACCATCAAGGGGAAGGCATGAAAAAGGAAATCCTCAAAATTAAGTCCTGCTTTAGTGGCTATCAATATTCCAATTGGGTTTCCTAGCACTGTGCCTGTGGAGCCTATATTAGTGGATAATACCGTTATAATCAAAAATGGCACAGGATTCACTTCAAAATAATCTGCCAATGCGAATACCAGGGCCACCATAAAAAAAATTGAAGTGACCTCATCCACCAAACAAGCCATAAGCGCGGAAGCAATGCAGATAATTATGACAAGTTTTTTTGCCGTCATCCTCTTTAAAGTAACGAGCCTACATAATACCCAATTAAAAAAATTGACCTCTCTAAGTAATCCTATAAGAACCATCATGCCCGCCAAAAATAGTATAACCTCTATAGATGAGAAAAGCTTGAGATGCTCTATGTCAACGGTCTTTGTGAGAATTAAAGCAGCTATGCCCAGGAAGACGATGGCAACACGAGACTCCCAGAATAAAAGGGTGGCCAGCACAGAAGCTGAAAAGATCGTCAGTGAGGTGGACTGCGGAAAGGAAAGATTGAACCACATACTACCATAAAATATGGCAAGGCATACCAATATTAAAAAACCGAATTTTGGGATTTGTCTCTCTTTTGTCATATTTTTGATTTATTTTCACATAAAACGCCAAGAATATCAAGTTATAAAATTAAAATAGGCGCTTGTATTTCAAGCGCCTATTTCTTCTATCAACAAACCATTCTATTTAAGCTGCTTTATATATCTTCACACAGCATTGCTTATTCATAGCCTGGCCAGATAGCGGTTCGGAACGGGCAGGTCTTAATGCCGAATCTGAAAAACCACTGCCTTTAGCAATAGAACCAAGTGCCCAATGCCCAAAACCATGCTGCAAACCCACAACCTCTGGATGTATGCCTTCAGTCAGCTTAGCCTTCGCCATCACTTTGCCATAGATAGACTCTACCCATACAGAATCTTCGTTGGTAATGCCTAATCTTTTCGCTGTTTCAGAATTGATCATCAAAGGATTTGTGGGCTTCAGTTCCATAAGATAGGCGTTGTTCTGAGTCCGCGTATGAGTATGTGATGCTTCTTTCCAATTGATCAGATAAAATGGATAATTTGTGTCGGGTTGCCAATCGCGCGGCTCATAAACCGGCAGCGGATCTACTGGTTTTCCCCACGCATCTTTTTTCTTGGCAAAATCGGCATTATAGAATTCTACCTTTCCTGAAGGCGTACTAAAACCTTGGACGGCCTTTCCATCTTTCATAATCCCGATAAGCTTATCCTTTGTCCCATCGCTCTTTTTGGAAAATAGCAATTCGCCCTCTACTATCGCATCCGCGACTTTCTCTGCCGGCAGTTCGGTCTTGTATTTCTCGTAGCGAGTACCTTTTTTATCTACCCAGACTGCGCCAGGAAGTTGCTTCATCTCCTCTAATGTTAATTTGGGCGCACCTTCTTTCAGCTCTTTAGAGATATACTCCTCATACCATTTCGTTTTATCTTCAATGCGCTGACCAGACATCCTGCCAGTCCAAAATATATCTTTACCATCACCTTCTTTTAATCCTAGCCTATGAGCTATTTCAATGAGAAATTCATATTCGGTCGGCTGGCCAAAGAGAGGTTTCACCACAGGCTGCCGCAAAGCTATAACCGGCCACGTAACCCAGTGTGAACTTATATCATAACGTTCTAAATAGGTGGTCCCAGGAATGACTATGTCGGCCATAAGCGCTGTCTCGGATAAAAATATATCATTAACCACCACAAACTCTAAATTTTGCAAGCCCTTCTCTACGGTCTTTGTGCCTGAGACAGCCATCATTGGGTTTTGAAAGATAATTATCGCCATCTTAGGTTTATATGGACCTTTTCCTTCGGCAAGACGAGTGAATATTTCTGTATAGACCCCTGAGCTATGCGCAAAAGGATAAGATGATTTTCCATCGAAACGTTCATTTTTCAAGGCGGCCTTTGCTGTATCATCCGCGGTAACATCAATATGCTTACCGCCTTTTTTATCCGGTATTATTGCTGTTCCTGGTCGATCATAACCTCCAACCAATGCCGCCAAAATAGCTATTGCTCGTCCACCCTGAACGCCGTTAGAATGATGCCCTGGCCCGGACCACGCATCTACTACCTGAGGTTTTATTGTAGCAAATTCAACCGCAATTCGTTCAACAGTTTCTGCTGGCACAGATGTAATCTTTTCCTGCCATTGGGGTGTTTTATCTTTTACATAATCGGCATATTGCTCAAAACCAACTGTCCAGTCTTTAATAAACGCTTCATCATAAAGTTTATCACGAATTATCACATTCCCCATTGCTAAAGCCATTGCGCCGTCAGTTCCGGGTCTAATGGGAATCCATTCCTGCGCCTTATTGGCAGTGTAAGAAAGATATGGATCAACCACCACAAGCTTTGCGCCATTTTCAATTCCACGAGTTATGATCCTCGGTAAATGCGACCATTTAGTTGCAGAAAGCGGATTCCAGCCAAAGAAAAGTATATATTTTGCCTCTACCGCACCAATCAATGGCCGATCATGGCCAACTACCATCTTAAACGATGCCTTGCGCGAGACATCGCAAAGGTTAGAGTGAAAGAAAAAATTAGGCGTGCCAAAAAGTTTATAAAAATCATCTTGCATATCCATAAATGAAGAGTCTTCGCTGAAAGCCAGGAGTTTATGCGCCTCGCCATTATCGCGCAAAGCCCTCAATCGTTTTACGATCTCGGTATACGCCTCTTCCCATGAAATCTCTTTCCAGCCGGGGTCGACATCTATGCCCTTCCTAGGATTGGTGCGCCTTAACGGTTTCTGTAAACGGTCCTTATCATAAAGAGTCGCTATGCCGGCATTGCCTTTGGGGCAGATACAGGTTCCCTCTTTTTCCACATTGGCAAAAAAATCAGAAGATATATTTGAAAAATTATTAGGATTATACGGATTGGGATCGATTTTGACTAACTTGCCATCAACTACCCTGCACATAATCCCTGACTGCCCGCCGCACATCTGGCAGGTTGAAAAAATCGTTTCACTTTTTACTTGCGCCAATTCACTTTCTTTGACTTGAGCTTGGGCCTTAGATGTAAGCTTGGCCACACCCGAAGCCGCACCAACAGTCACGCCTGCTAATTTTAAAAAGTCTCTACGCGTTAAGGTCTTCATCGCTTCTCGCCTCCTTCGAACACCGGGATGACCTTTGTAGCCACAATAAAAAGCACAGCGCTTAAAGCAAGAAGGCCTATCACCAGTAGATATTCTACTCCTGTAGGACGGTAACTATAAGGAATTCTCAAGTTCATTAAGGCTGGATGGAAAAAGGAAGGCAGGATTATATCGATCCTTTCAGCAAAAACTCCCAGAAAAGATAATAGCGATACTATTCCCACCCCTACGATCGTCTTACCGAATCTAGAGATGATTATAAAAAATGGGATGATAATCCCTAGGCCAATATCAAACCAAAATATGCCGGCGAATCTGCCGGTAAAAAGTTCTCTCAAGACCACCGCATGCACAGGAATTTTTGCAAAGCCGGCAGTTAGAAATTCGCAAAAGAGAAAATAAAAAAGCACAGGTAGAAGTCCCTTAAAATATTTACCCAGGCTTATGATTACATCGTCACCAAAATGGATGCCCAAAAACCGTCTAGAAAAAAGTATAGTTACAAGCACACAGGCCAATCCAGAAACCAATGCTGAGACGATAAACAAAGGCGCCAAGATTGCGGTATGCCAACCTGCCTGCGATTTCATTAAACCGAATATCCAAGCGGTGATTGAATGCACCAATACAAACGCAGGAATGGAAATAACGGCGAAAGCCTTAAGTAGTTTCGTTTTGCCTTTAATACCGAAGTAGAGCATTGCCACACAAAGAACTAAATAAATATTGATGACAAACACATCCCAGATAAGCGGCGAATTGAATTGTGGATAGAAAAATAGATTCAATAGACGATCAGGCCTGCCTAGGTCAAAGACTATCGCGATCATAGCTAAAACTAAACTTATTATTGCCACCACCTCAGCTACGCGGGATACAGGTTTGAATTTTTCTATGCCTGCTAGATGTGATAACGCAGCCACAGCTATGCCTCCAGCGCTGATACCGATAAAAAATACGAAGGTGACTATATAAATACCCCAGAATACGGGCTTATTCATACCCGTAACACCTAAACCGAACTGCAGTTGATACATCCATGCGAAAACTGAAAATCCTACTATTGCCAATAACAAAGCCATTAACTTTTTCATAATCCTCACCTCAATATTTTTTATGCTTTATTTCCAGCCTCTCTTAAATAGATCACCTTGGGATTAGTGCCTAATTCTTCCAACAAACGGAACGCCCTGCCGCTTCGCGCTAATTTAGAGACTGTGCTTTCAGGGTCATTGAGGTCGCCAAAATGTCTAGCCCTGCCCATGCAAGTCCTTACACACGTACAGATATTGTGGAGCTCTTCGTCGCGGATGGCCCTACTCTCTTTTTCTGCCTTCGCCTCTAATCTATCTAAGCGCTCAACGCAGAATGTGCATTTTTCTACAATACCTTTATACCTTTTCTTTATTTGAGGGTGCGGATCGGGATTCAGCGCTGCCTCTCTAAGCTTGCCGCCGTAATTTGGTTTCGACCAATTAAAATACCGCGCACCGTAAGGACAGGCGGTGGTGCAGTATCTACAGCCGATGCAGCGCTCATACCGCTGTAGAACCAAACCCCTATCCTTATCTTGATAGGTTGCGCCGACCGGACAGACACTAACGCATGGAGGATTCTCACAATGCATACAGGGTCTTGGATCGATCTCTGTATTCACATAAGGATATTTTCCTTTCTCTTTGAGAAAATAGACCTCAGTCCATTGTATTCGGCGTGCCATTTCTTTAGGTGAAGCCACCGGCACATTGTGCTCTACTTTACAAGATATGGTACAGGCTTCGCAACCGATGCATCTGGCTAAATCGATAACCATGGCATAGCGGTGTTTTGGTTTAGTGACGGTCGCTTGCGCAGCGATAGGTTTTGCCAAATCTGATATCGTAAGAGCTGCACCAGCTGCTGCGCCCAATTTTAAAAATTCTTTTCGGGATAGCTGTTTCTTTTCTTCCATAACAATACCTCCTCACACAATCTTAGTTAAAATTGGCTGGCTACTAACAGCGATAAGAGGCTGTCCTTCGGGTCCTCGCTTCCTGTCTTCCTCTCTAAATTCACATCATACGATCCCTTCAATATCGTGGCGTTACTTAAGCGATAACCCAAACCAAGAGAATATCTTTCATACCTATTTGCGGTGACGCTATTCCAGGATGCAGTATTAATATCGCCATTTAATCCTACAACGCTAGCCCTCGCGGCAGCGTAGAACTTCTTGGTTATGTTGTACATCCCCTCGACGAAACCGTAATTGCCTTCTCTATCGGTCTTGGTTGCGCTGCCCGAGATTGAGTCTGTCGTATCTATGAAATGGCCATAGGCCAATCTTATGAAGGCAAAGCTGTCGCAATAGGCTGGAGGATTCAATGTCTTGCCCTTCTTAAAATCGTATCTCGCATCAACCTCTGCCATTTGCCGAGTCCATCTTAAGCTATTAGTTGGAGGAGCTGTTATGCCTCCGATGCTCATCTCGGAAGATGCGGTATCGAGCTGGCCTGAATAATAGTAACTGCCTGATACATATAGAGGATCAATAATATTATAGGCTAACTTTCCGCTGAAGGCCTTTAGCCAGTTATTATCAGCACCTGTTCCGGAATTTCCATTGAATACACCGGCAGACCACAAAAGTGGATTTTCTTTTCCGATCTTACCAAATAGCATAAGGCCCTCATCATTGCCGGCCACGTTGGCTGCCGAGTTCGATGGGAGCATACTCTCTACAGGATTGTTCGAAAATGTCTCTTCGCCGAAATCAACCTTAAATCTGCCGATTCTACTTGTGAGAGTAAATGGAGATTTTTCCCAAGGTGTTAACTTCATAATGTTAGTATCTAGATAAAAATAATCTAAGTTATTAAAGGTTGCGTTATTAAGATTTAGTCGCATAATTATAGAATTAATATCGTCTGGGAGGAATGTAAACTGTATCTTTGCTTCTGGCGCTTGGAATGACCCGTCAGGGAAGGATCCATTTTTCTGTGAATTGAAATATCCCGCGGCCCATCTTCCTTTTAGCTTAAGTTTTGAACTCAGCTTGTCTAAGCCAACTTTAGACAACAGGTCTTTCTCTACGCCTGCAACCCTGTCTTCTAATGTTTTTGGTGCTTCCGCTGCTTTTATAGCCGGCCTCTCTTTGGCTATTTCACTTCTCATTTCATCTACTTCTTGCTGTGAAACTATACCTTTCTTAATCAATATCTTAAGGATTAATTCACTATCGTCAGATGCAAATGCTGGGACAGATGATAAAACGACCATACTTGAAACAACTAATAACGCTACAAATTTTCTACACATCTACTGCCTCCTTTCTCTTTCTTTGTACTTGTAAATACTATTTATAGATTATATATCATATCTGTTAACAAGTTGCAAGAAAAAAAATAAAAATATTTAATCCAGAAACCGGACCGTTACCCTTACGCCTTTTTCTACTTTTTCTTCCTCTTCCGGAAGGATTATGAGACTATTCGCAAGGGCCATGGATTTTAAAATTGCTGAGCCCTGCGGCCCGGCAGTGCGGGTCAAATAAATTCCGTCTTCCCATCGCGTCTGGGCCCTTAAGAAATACATGAGGCCCTTCTTCTTAACAATATTCTCTTCCAGTACTGCATCCACTTCATTCTTATAATCTATTTTTTGCCCCAGCATCTTTAGAATACTAGGCTTCACGAAGACTTCAAAACTCACCATGCTGGATACCGGGTTTCCCGGTAGCCCGAATATAGGAATCCCCTTTATCAGTCCAAACACGAGCGGCTTTCCGGGCCGCATGGCCACCTGCCAGAACCTTATATTTGTGCCCATCTTAGCTAATATGAACTTAACCAAATCATAATCTCCTACGGAAACTCCGCCTGAAGTAAGAATTAGATCGCAATCAAGGCCTTCTTTAAGTTTTGACTCTAATCTATGCGGCTCATCTCTAGATATACCTAAATTTTTTGGAATTCCGCCGCAATTTATTATCTGGCTATACAGCGTATAAGTATTGGAACTGCGAAGCTTGCCTGGTGTAAGTTTCTGATCTACATCTATGACCTCATCGCCTGTAGCTAAAATGGCTACTTTCGGCCTTCGTGCAACTTTAATCTTTGGCAGGCCTAAACTTGCCAAAATTCCGATATGCGCTGATTTAAGTAAGATGCCTTTCTCAAGAACTTGTTCTCCTATTTTTATATCCTCTCCAGCTTTTCTTACATTTTCTCCAGACTTTGCAGATCTATATATCTCTACAATATCCCTTCCCTTACTTCGCGTCTTCTTAGTCTCTTCCACCATGACTACAGAGTCTGCACCCTTCGGAAGAGGCGCGCCGGTCATAATTCTTATCGCTTGATTATCCTTTAATATCTTTTTAGGTACATCTCCTGCCTTAAGGCTTTCGATAACCTCTAAAACTTTGGGGCTATTCTTGGATGCGCCTTTTATATCCGAAGACTTTACTGCGTATCCATCCATCGCGGAATTATTGAATGCTGGAATATTGGAATCTGAATATATATCCTCTGCCAAGACCCTCTCCAGAGCATCAGTAAGTTTTACTGCTTCTGAATCAAGTGTCTTTATGCTTTTGAGGACCGCATGTAAGGCATCTTCTACTTTTATCATGTTTTCTCACTCACTTTCTTTTCGAAATAGGCAAAGCGAAATCATGCCGAACATGAAATGGGTGATCTTTTCGAGCTTGAATCCACGCGATCCTATAAGGCTGATGAGTTCATCTCTACCAAAGAATTTAACGATCGACGCGCCCAGATATGCATATGGTTCCCTCTTACCTGAAAAGAACGCGCCCATTCGCGGAACTATGCTCTTGGCATAAAAATGAAGAAACTTCCTTATAAAAAAATTAATGGGCTGGCTCGTCTCAACGATTACCAGCCTGCCGCCTTCTTTCAATACGCGATGCATTTCTTTTAATGCGCTCTCTAAATTCGCCATCGAATATGACAGGTTTCTAAAACCGAACGATATCGTAATGTAATTGAAGTGCCATTCGGGAAATTCCATCTTCAAACAGTCATTTTCTTGAAAAATTATATTTTGTAGGCCCGCTTGCAGCGCCCTTTCTTTCGCAAATCCTAGCATCCTAGGGGAAAAGTCAATTGCGTAAACTTTTGTTTTCGGAAATTTACTTGCTATTTTCAAGGCGAGATCGCCAGTACCTGTGCAGATGTCGAGAATCCTGTCGCCATCTTGCGCTTTGATAGCATCAATCGCCTTCTGCCTCCAGGCTTCATCCTGACCAAAGGTGATAATCTTATTTAAACGATTATACTTTTCTGGAACGGAATCGAACATCCGCTGCATCCAACTATTATGGAGGGCGATGCTACTCAACGGTAATCTCACCAGTCATATGTAAATGTTCATCAGAGCACCAAACCGTGCACATGAAGGGGAATGTGCCTTTCTTATCAGGCGTGAATTTAACCACCACTACTTCTCCAGCTTTTATCTCTTTGGCTGCTACATTAAGGTCTGGGATGGCGAAGCCGTGGCTTACTGTTTCTATGTTACGTATAAGGATCCGTGTCTCTTTTCCGTATGGAACAGTAAACTTTTTGGGATACCAATTGCCATATTTTGGCTGTCTGGCGATGAGCTCGACCGTATAGATTCTGCCGCGCCGAAATTTTTCAACTGCAAATACCCCGATAACAGTCCCTATCGTTGACAGGACTATAAGCGCCACTGCTATTATTTCGTTCGTCTTTCTCGTCATCGCATCATCCACAAAATAGTTTAAGGAAAAATAGATGTATAATCACTAGATAAACTAATATAGGAATCCAACCTCGCCTAGACTCCTCGACCGTTTTGTAAGTCTGCAAAGATAACTTATATCCTAAGTCTAAAGCGAATAGAAGTCCTATCATCACTGTTAAAACCTGTAGATACGGCATGATTCCGGTAAAGACTGGTGTCCATGGAAAATTTGCGGTGCCAAATAGGTTCCATCCAAGGGCGAAAGGATCGGATAATATGTGTAAGAGATAGCTGCCGTTAGGTAGAATTATGCCGAGTGAAAAGCCTGCCCATATCGCAAGCCCAACAGGAACGAGTGCGTAAGAGAGATTTACAAATACAGTCTTGAGGCTGACCTCTTTAGTTCTACTCATCCTCTTAGATAGAAAAGCAAATAAAAGTAATAACCCCGGGATAAATATGAAATCTACCAAAAAAGATTCTGCGAGGTACGCTAGGTACCCTCCTAATGTCGTAGCCCTTGCCATATCCTTAAGATGCCCAAATGGCCCCTGGAAGGCTATAAAAAATGATAAGAAGATTCCCATCATGGTGAGCCCTTTGAATGCCTCATCTAAGCCTCTTCTTCTATATAGGTCGTCTGTGCGCCTACGCTCAGCGAATAAATCCTGTCCAAATGGGCGGAGGAAAAAACCCATATTATCATAAGGGCATGTCTTGAAGCATTCTAAACACAAGCCGCAATAGGTATTACGGTTCATCTCATATGGCAACTCCATCCAAGGGCAACCATAACCTTTCTCATTTCCAAGAAAACAAGTCTTAAGCGTATGTTTTTGACAGACCTCCGGATCCTTCCGACGGACGGCACAGAGTGAAAAATTTGAATAGAGCCCCATGAAGCCGCTCACAGGACACATCGTTATGCAGAACGTTCGTTTCTCGTAAACAATAGAGATGACGATAGCTAAGACGATAATAGTCCCTAACAGCATAAAGGTGGCAAGGGGTCTCACAGTAAAGAATCCTGAAAACCAGGTAGATATCCAGAATAGGATGACCAATGGCCATAAGTTCTTCCACTTATTCGGCCACTTCTTATTTAAGCCCCACGATTTTTGCCTGCCAACACCTATCAGTTTTCCGCGCTGCATCCATTCCCCGATGAGCGGGAAAGGGCATACCATGCACCAAAGCCTGCCAACCACAGGCACCATGAACATCATGAGAAGCACCCACCAGAGAATCCATACAATCATCACGCCGAAGTTATAGTTGCCAGCGCCCCAGCCTCCTAAGATACCAGCCAAAAGGATTATCGTGAAGACGAAGAGGTTTATTACTATGGGAATAAACGGAAACCAGCGGTTCTTAAAGAGATTTCGCACAACCTTGAATCGTGTAAGTTCAAATCTCCAATCCAATGGAACTAGGCCGAAAAGTTTGAATTTTGCGGCCTTGCCGCTCTTCCGAAAAGACAGGGCTAACGAAAGCGCTGCAAAGACGAGAATGCCAGATGCCCCAAGAGGAAAGAGCCTATTCGGAGATACATAGAGATATCCGATCATATAAGGATGAAATTCTCCGCAGGTGTGCGAACAACGAAAGGAGAACCTGCCTGTTTTATCCGCAACGAATTTAACCGCGCCTTCTTGTCCCGGATAAGCTAAGGTGTTGATGCCGTATCCGTCGAGAAATAATCCATGATATACGTCTTCGCTTATGAGCCGAATCTTGACTACATCCCCTTTATTTACTTTGATTATATTAGGTGTGTATGAGAATTTCTTTGCTCTTATCTCGAAGAATCTGTCTTCAGCAACACCAAGCGAGACAAGAGACAAGAGACAAGAGACAAAAACGACAATCTGTGTAATCTGTATTTTTAATCTGTGTAATCTGTGTTCAATCATTCTACCTCCAACTCCACCCAATCCGATATAGACTTGCGTCCGCCGCGATCGCCTTTGGCGCCATTCCAAACTGCGAAGGCCGAGAGCCTCTTCTTTCTAAATTCGAATATTGTGTCAACTTCTGGATCAATTGCTTCGATTGCCCGCTTGAATACAACATGCCAATGATCATCTCGCCAAAAACCCCGCCCTTCGACTTGCCCCTGAACTTCTTTCGGCGTTACAGTGCCTACCCTTATAGCCACAAGATCATTCACTGCTGATTTCGGGACGGTTTTAGAAACAGGAAATAGTTCCGTTTCTTCGAATGGATAATGAAAATCCGCATATGCCTTAACCTTCGGTCCCTCCTTTAGCCAATATTCTTTATCCTGGCTCGCCTTCCACTGCCAGATGTTCGCCCTCCCTATGAAGCCCATCATAATCGTAGATGGCTGAACCTCTTTTCCAAGAGGGAACATGATCGCGCAGGCATCAGAGAATTTATTTACATCCAAATCTCTGTCTTCAGTATCGTCTTTCCAGCTCATATAAAAATATATGTCTTTTCCATTATGAAACGCCTTCACAGTTACAGTTGGAACTACGACCTTCGGCCATGGCAGGACCATAACCTGATACATAAGCTTCACTTCCTTTGGGGCGATAGAATCCCACGGCTCTTTGGATATGCCTTCAGATAGATCGATCTCTCTGTCGATGAATGGAACTTCTAAAGTAAGCCTCTCGATCTTCTCTGCGGTGACAGGTATGCCTCTGGCATGCCTGAAAGCATAATATACCAGGGCCGTGAAAGACAGGAGCAATGCAATTATAATTAAGATTACTAGCGTTTTCTTCATCTATCTTTTTTGAACAAGCCTTCTTCCTCAGCTTCCAAAAATTTCAATAGCTCCTGACTGGCCGCTAGATAAAATCCATCTTTGGCTTGTGAGGTGATCTTTCTAGCGATCGATTTTGCCGCAGGATATAGGTGTTCGCTAAAAAACTTCTTTTCAGCACCCAGGCACGTAGAGGCTTTCGCTCTATTGCCCGGTTTGTTTTTGTCTTTAAGCGCATGGAGTTTTTTGAAAATGAGATAGTGCATAAATTCTAGCTCACAGGAAAGAGCATCAGGCCTGTCTTTATCCGGCTCTAGGCCGAATGCCCGATAAAATCCATTGATGTCGGCTAGATTTTGTGCCCTTTGAAATTCATTTTCAGCCGTATGCTCTGAGCCATAGAGCCAAACTTCACTGCTGCGAAAGAGCCTATCGTATTCCAGACGCAATGCCTCTGGCTCTTGAGAAATCTGAGGAAAGAACGCAAAGAAGCTGTCATCAGGATAGGAGAACGCGATTGCTAATTTCTTATACTCAAGCATTCTCTCATTATCAGCCCGTTCGACTTTGCTCAGGGCTGACCCTGAGCCTGTCGAAGGGTCAGGTGATGCTGAGTCTATGCACATCTTCTCTTTCATCGTATTCTTTCCTAATAATAATCGGCTCTTTTAATGGAACTCTG
>JAHFGO010000048.1 GCA_023247385.1 Candidatus Omnitrophota bacterium
ACGCTTCCGTCTGCGTTCACGAGCGCATACTCTGTGAACATCTCTTTGAAGGATTTAATCTGCTCTATTGTTAAGCCGGGTGTGAGGACGTCTACGATATTTTGCTCAAGATTGCGTCTGACGTCGTCGTGGGCCCTTACTGATATAGGACGGCCCTCGTTGTCCCTCACAGCTACCCTGCCAGCTGCCAGTTCTAAAGGAGTTATGACAACGGCTGCCCTTGTTCCATCTTTCAAAACGGCTACGCCGACTGTAAAGGCATGCTGGCCATTTGCGTCAAATAATGTTACCAAGAAATTCTCTTCTAGCTTCGCATCAATACCTGCTGCGATTTCTTGCGCGAACATGTCGGCAGCGGCTTTTGTGGCGAATGTGCCATGCCTTGCCAACACATTAGCAACGGCTGTGTCAAACAAATTCCTCCTATTAGCTGAGAAGGCGTAAGAGCCATCTGTTTGTTTTTCATATAGATTGGGCGCAAGATAGGATGAGCCATCGGGAGCATAGCCATACGGTCGTAGTAATAATTCCGGTTTACCGGCCACGCCGCTGGACATTATGGCCCCTTCAAACATCCGCTTGCCCAATTCATTAAAGAAAGTAGCTCTTAAGCTCCTAATGCCGAGGCGTTCAAGCACCCTTCTTGCGCCTGCTTCTGATCCAAGATCAAGCCCAGATGTCGCCCTCGCCAGGAACCCAAAGCCTGAATCTGAAAAGATAAATTTGCCGCCGCCATATATATCGAATACCATCCTCGAGCCGTTCGCGCCCGGCACAGACGCCGAAACTGCGAAACCTGATGCTGGGTCTTTCCTCGACACGAAGACCCGGCCGAGAATATTCGTCTGAACATTGGCGAAGCCTCCGCGAGCGAGCATTTTTAGGCTGCCTACCATCGACTTAAGCTCCGGCCTCGAGCCCATCAACTTAATCTGTATCTTTGCCACGGTATCGAAGAAACGATTTGCGCGGCCACTCGAGGCCATGCCTTCGATTGTTGTCGAGAAGGTAAATCCTTGGACGTTTTCGGCGACCAAGGTTGTTATAGGTTTACCCCATCGAGTCTCCTCCACCCTTTCTCTCGCCGTAATAATCTCCTCTTTGCGCTTGACCGTGATGAGCTCGCCTGCTGTGTCGTGCACTTGATAATACCTGTAACTTATGCCATGAATCTCTACGGCTCCTTTCTTTTTACCATCGACATTGAAGAGGATGAATCTGCCGTCAGAGGTGTGGCGCGCAATCCATAAGCCATTGGCATCGCTTCTCGCCACTATCTTTTCATCCTCGATCTGCCCATCTTTATTTATTCTACCTAATTGATAAGTGGTTACCGGGTTACCTTCATTGTCCTCACTCTTGGTGATGCTTGTAACCCATATGGTCTGGCCGTCTGGCAGTTTGGCACCATAACCGAGATAATGTAATCTCAACCTGCCTGTCTCTTTGTCAGGAACAAATTTGGCTCTCTTTTCCGTATCGCCTTGCCATTTATAGGGTTGTTGTCGGATGTTAGAGTCATATGCATATGACCTTACAGTAGCTTTCCATATGCCGTCAGCCTCTTTAGTCCAGATATACCATTGGAAACCCATTATCTTTCCCACTATACTATTCTGGCTGATGGCAAGAAGAGGCTTATTCTTATACATAAACGTCATATTTCTCGTGCCGCTCTCTCTATCATACACAACCTGCATCGCAGCCTTGCGCTTGTCCCCGCTGAAGTTTTGTGTTATAAATCCCTTACCCATAATCCTGCCCAATAAGTCAAGGGCGATATTGGTCAGGCCTGCCTGCATTGCATCCGCTGCATCAGCCGCAGTGGCGAGGTCCTCAGCACCAAAGACATCCTTCAAGAACTGCTCATCGGCTTGCGGCACATGACGTATTGCATAGAAGGCATTCTCCTCTGCTGACTGCCATACCTTGTCAAGAGCTTTTAGTGTTACACTGAAATTTTCTGAAATGCTATCTTTATCACTTATGTATCGTGTTGCGGCCGGACCAGGCATATAACCTGTCCCAAGCCAACCAACCATCTCGCGCCCAACATTCTGGGTCACTTCTATAAGCGTCGAGGGATAGGTCTCTTCATTCAACATATCTTTTAAGGTATTGCTCCCCATCATCGGCCCTGTCGCTGCCGTATCGTCAGGAGCTATTATCTTGGCATCTATTCCCGCGGCCGGATTAAATAAAGTAGCTAACATATCATTTGTCAGATTAAACATCGTGTCTTTCTGGTCATCCGCGTAGGCCTTTGTCTCATCGCGCAATTGGTCAGCCATATCTATTAACATAGCGGAAGTGTCGTTTATTATTTGAATCTGCTGGTTGTAGGCCAGCGTTCTTTGGGTTCGCTGGCTGTTAATACGCCCTATTGATTCCGTGCTCTTCTTCGCCATCTCTGTATGTTGTTCCTGCACGACTTCGTTTGCTCTACTGATGGCAGCTGTCAATGATGTTGGAAGGCTGCTCGGTGCGGCGGTGGCTGCTTGGGCTATCAAAGACTCATATTGGCCGATATAGCCATCCAGACCGGGGATACCCATAAAATTGAATGTAGCAGGGTTTAAATTCGTCAAGAGTGAGATTGCGCCTGGAAGCGTAAATGATGGGTCCCCCTGCTGCATAATGCCTTCGTAAGACCTCCAGAATGTCTTTGCCATAGATTGCAGCTGCGTCACAGCACCAATCTTTACATTATATTCTTCCCGATCTAACTGCTCCATCGCTTTGTTATATGCATCTTGTGCTTTAATTAATTGGGCAGTGCGTGATGCATTTATCCTCGCCTGACTGGCAGAAAAACTCGCATCCGCATTATTCTTAATTTTGTTCCGCGCGGCAATGATAAATCCCTTTAACTTGCTGTCATAGAATTGGTTCAGTTTATTAAATTTCGCTATGTCATATGTCATGCGGCTGTCTGCTATGTCGGCATCTCGTTCGTAGATTCCACTTAAAAATCTGTCGTTGTAATCTATACCTTCTCCAGTAGAACTATCAGCCTGGCGGACAGTGAGCGTGGGATTCGAACCAAGCTTATACGGGTCTTCTTGTAATGCGGCATCTTCGTCAGGACTTACTGGTGTCAGTGCAAATCCTGTTCCAAAATAAGGATCATACCCGACATTGGAGATGCTGGCGTTAATAAGGTATTTGCCAACATAACTCCAGGATTCCTTCCTCGCTAAATAATAGAACCACTCCCGAGCAGTTGGAGAATCATTAGCCGGCGTAGTCGGCAATTGGCCATACGCTGGCGGTATCAAGGGGTCTATTTGGGACCAATCGGCAGTTCCTGCTAAGCCTGCTTCGGTATGATCAATATAACCGTTGTATTGATATATTGGGGCCATCAGTGTGGCAATGGCTTCTAACCTACGGGTGTTATAATCGATCAGGGGCTCGTTGTCATAATCTTGCCATTTCACATTGCTATTATCAGCTAATCCTGGGAATGGGCCGCTTGCCTGTGCCTGAGCAACAGACGCAGCGCTGACATCCCATATGTGCCGTACTAAGGTGCCAGATTTTGGGTCACCGGTAATCTTGTCATTACCATCATAAATACTTTGATACGGAAATATCAGCCCGAGGATGTCATAGCCGATCTTGTAGATTGAACCGGACATAGGATCAATGAGCCTGTCGAGGTGGCCGCCGTTCAAAGCAAGACTGGCAGAGGACTCTATCTTAGGCAATGCCTTGTCAGTTGCCGCATCTGCCTCATCCTTAGCCGATTGAGCAGTGTCTGCCGCGTCTGTCATAGATTGACCGGCGTCGTCTGACCTAAATTTAGCCGCTAAAACTGAACCGGCCATCTGAACTGCGTCAAAATCACTTTTGCCTGCGCTGATACCAGCGGTATTAGCTACAGCGGCCAAGTTTGATGCTCCTCCCGTAGCTGCATCAGCGTTTAAAGCAGCATTATAGGAATTCGTTGCTGCGTTAAGAGTCTCTTGAGTTGCGTTTTGTAACTCAGGTATATCGTTGTTCAATTGAGTTACGCCTTGGCTGATAGCATTGTGCAGCCCTCTCAGGAGGTCTGCTTCTTTAACGACCCTGGATATTAAATTCTGGGCTCTTCTCAACTTACTCTTTGCTGCATCAAGGGCTTTATAATAATCTTCAAACGCAGACTCAGTTGCTTTATCATCATTACCAGCAAATTTAGCTTTGGCGGCATTGATCTTATCCATTAAACTAATTACTCTGTTTTGAGCCGTAACTATAGCGGCATACGCTGCCAAGGCCGCATTGGCTACTACTTGAGCTTGATTTTGGTAGAATTGGCTGGCATTAACTTGGGCCTGTGCGATTTCGTCTGCCTCTTTAGCTTTATCATATGCCACTTTTGCAAAGCTCATAGCCATTTCCGCAGCCGTTAAGGCCAGACTTGCACTCATCGCTGCTGGGGTCTCTCTTACCGCATCCCGTAATTTAGAGGCAGCCTCATATGCTTTCTTTGCATCGTTATATGCCGTTGTAGCCGACGTTAAAGCCGAAGCTGCGTCTGTAGCCGCATCGTTTGCGGCTGTCAGAAGACTATTGGCGTCGTTTAACGCTATATCGGCTTTGTTCATTGCGTCGTCCGCCTTTGTCTCAACGTTGCTGGCATCCGTCACAGCACTGTTCGCATCATTGAGGGCGGCATCCCATAAGGCGCTTACGCTGGTCTTATTAAGCGGGGTGTTCGGTTTGAAATAGCGCTCTAAGTAATCCCTTGCATCCTGGCCTATGCGCAAGATGTTATCAGTATCTACTGCGTCGAGTGCAGTGTCCACTTCTGCAAGCGCCGAAGACATCTTGTTACTACGCCAGTTCCAAGTCGGGTTTGCCGCCCCGGTCGTCGCATCCATATCCTGACCCATAGCCTCCAAAAGTCTCTCTTCTGTAGTGTACTCTTCGTCCAATTCGTCCCTGACAGTCCTTAATAAGTTCGTCGCGCTCGTCACGTAATTGCTCATATCTCTGCCTGTGTTTGTGGATGTTTGAAGCGCGGTTCGCTCTACGTTAGCTGCGTCTTCGAGTTCTCCAGCGGCCGCATCGGTTATCGTCTTATAGTCGTTTGCGACGTCATTAATTATTCCTGAAAAGTCAGGCATTATGTTCTTTATCGTATCTATATATTGCTGTATCGGCACTTTATCGAGTTTGGCTTCTACAACGCCAGTGTAGTAGTGCCAGTAGCAAGAAACAGTATGTTTGCGCTTTGCCATGTCTTCCTCTGGATCAAGCAATATGTGCGTATTATTGAGCGTGTCACCCGCTTCCCACGCCTTTCTGAAGAAACCGCTCGACCCGTCAAAGAAATCACTATATAATTGATTAAGCTGATCTATCATATTGTCCATAGCATCTTTTATGGTGTCCCTTACTAGTGTCAGCGAATCCTTCACTGCATCAATAGCCGTCCCAATACCACTTACAAGAGGGCCAAATTTATTGAGAAGATTATTCAACTTTCCCTTGGCGTTGTTTAATAAGTTCTTTAACTTCATTGACAGCCCTAAAGGAAGCTCATCAGTATTTATGACAGGGTTATTTAGCGCATTCTGGATTGCCGTGACTGCAGTCGTTACAGCGTTTTGTTGGTTATTCAAATCCTGGCCGAATCCATTGTCAGTCCCTGCCGTAAAGTTAGCACTGTTATTCGCCATCTCTTGAATCTTCTGATTAAATAAATCGAGAATCTTACCTTCCTCATCTACAAGTTTGTTGAAGAAAGAGTCGTTCTGGAATGGGTCAAGGAGGCTTCTTAAAGCGTTTGCGAATGCGCCATCCTGACCGGTCACTTCTTTTGACTGCCATGGGGTAGTCCAATCCTGCAACTTGATGCCATAGTAGCCAGGCCCGGTTGGAGGCGGCTTTAGCTGGTTCTTTTTTGCATCCACGTCATCCAGATAGTTCTGTTCCGCGACGGTCTGAGAATTGCCGGAACCACTTGCTGTTAGTTTAACGGCAAATCTGGGGGCGATAGTAGAGATAAAGTTCTTGGCATTCTCCATAAACGGTTGAACGATATTATTATAAATCTCGTCAGGAAAGGCGCTCCACGCTACTCCCATCGCATCTACATAGTCTTGAATGTTAGACTGTATATTATTCCAGAAGTCGGTTAGGGTAGAGGCCTGATCACTATCCGCATTGTTAAGCAGGTTTGCTAAAGCCTGCTTGAGGGCATTGATTTGATTCCAGCGGCCATTTTCATATGCTGTTTTAGAATCCTGATAATAGGCAAGCGCCTTTTTAATGTCCTTATATGCCCCATCCACTAAATCCTGATGCACCCTGTCATTGGGCCTGCCAAGCGTATCGAGTCTTAGTATATTTATCCAGTTATCGAGCTGCATACCTCCTACAAGCGGATTAGACGTTGCATCAAATTGCGGGTCCCATATCCTCTTTACCTTCAAATTGAAAGTAGCATCAATGACATAATCAATAACCAATCCAGGTTTGCTGAAGTCGCCTTCATCGTCTTTTGTTAAGTAGATGACCCGCCAGCCATCAGGAAGTCTTTTAAGCTTCTTCTGCCAATATATATTCGATTGAGGATTATCGTTATTTTGTATCTCATAAAGGAATTTGCCATACTTGTCATTTAATATCGCTACATTCTCTCCATAGTAACGCTGGGCAGTCCATTTGCCCAGCCAATCGTAAGATTCAATCTTCAGTGTAGCAGCGTTTAATGGAGCGTTGTTCTGTCCAAATTTCGGGAAGGTGTTTCCATAGAAACTGTACCATGGGTTCCCGCCTCCCCAGCCTGGGTCAAACCAGTCTCCTAAATACGGAACGCCGGCAAAGGCTGCCGGCCCAGAGCCTAATATCATCTTCATATCTTCCAAAGAAAGCTCAGTGCCATCCTGCGGTTGGATGAAGCTCAAGACAAAACCGCTCCATGTGTCGAGGAAAGATTCCTTTGGGGTAGTAACTGTTCTGTTGTTCTCTATCAGCGTGACGTTTCCTTCACTGTCTATATCAGTGACTACCACATAGTGGGAATATGCTAATTCCGCTATAATGTCTACGCCGTTATCTACTAATCGCTTCAACTCATCAAAAGCGACATAATACGCGTAGGCTGGTTTGGATGCCTCTTGCTCTGCCACACTCTTCAATGCGGCCATAGACATAACGAGTTCCCCTGCAGGGGTATCAGATATGACGCCCAGTGTTAAGTCCTTTATTATCGCCTGCGCTGCCAGATAGGCATAGTCCGTAACCGCATTAAAAGGATTTACAAAGAGCGCCAAGGCATCGAAAGCGCTTACACCAAAATGTTCTGATTGCTCTTGCAACCATCTTATTATGGTATCGATGGCGGCTTGCGACTTGCCGCTTACAGTATTAAGCCAATTAGAGACTTGGCTGATGATGTCGTCCCTAATGGGCACATCCATAGCGCGTGTGCCGCCAAATATGAGATTGACTGAATTGGCTATCGTATCACCTTCATCTGTCATTATGTCAACATAGGCAGAAGGATTATCACGAATCTCCTCGGCCAATTGAGTTAGAGTCATCGGCAATGAGCTGAGCGGATTTCTGACATCGGCGAAGGAGGTATCTGGTCCAAGTCTGATCTGGCTTCGTCCTCCTATCGTTACGAATGGCTCGGTTGAGGCAAAGAAGTCGATTTCCACTGGAGGCACTAGAGCTGCCTCTTTAAGCGTCACGTCTTTAGCGACCCACTGCCCTGATTTCCGATATGCCTGAACCACAACAAAAGCATGCTCGGGATTTCCATTTATCAGCTCAAACAGGTCTTGCAGCGTTAAAGTGGTGCCATCCTCTTTCTGAATAAGAGCGCTGGAAACATCTATCGTCTCGCCTGTTACATCTATAGTGTTGGCCATTGTATCTACGTTCGCTAATTTGCCGCTTAAAGTGTCTAACTTGCCAGTTGTGAGCTCTATTCTACGCGCTTCCCAAGGAACCTCTGACTGTGTAATCTTTGCGTATGTCGGGATGTTATTGCCCGCATTTCTCTCATATATCCCTTCTAAATCAGCCCAAATGAGCAGGTTGCCTTCCCCATCTATTATCTCCACGTCGGCGCTTGGAGTAAATGTAACCTGGCCAAGGGTAAAGGTGTCGTCATTAGCGTTAACTACTATCTCGCCGCGGAGCCATGAGGTTTCATCAACGTAATAATCCGTTATGGAATCTACCGCGTTTGTCAGCACCTCTATTTCTCTTACCTTCTCCTCCGTCCCTTCTCTAATGAACTGCACCCTCGCGGCTGTAGGAACCGTCCGTAATATATTCGAGGACACCATCTCAGCCAGCCTTGATAAATCAATCTTATCGAGAGGAGACGGCCCAATTATGCGGAAGTCTTGAGCCAATTGATATACAACACCACCAAAGGTTATTCTTCTATTAAGGGGATCTACGTCATTGAGCGCATTGGTTCTCCATTTTGAGTGCTCATATCTTGTCAAAACATCTATCGTCAAGGCTACGGCTGTGTCATCACTGCGATATTTGCTATGAACTTTTATAATGGTCTGAACTGAATCTGCGGCATTCTCTTCTATAATCTCTTTCAATCTCGTCGGGCCTATTGTATTACCATTGATGTCTTTAATAACAGTATTCGCGGCGAGGTATATATCTACGCCGTTCAGGACGACCTTGTTATCCTCAATATATACATCCTGGGGTCCTATCTGGCTTGTCTGGTCTATATATTTAGAGTAGTCATACGTAATGGATAAATCTATCACATAATAACCATCGTTTTCCTTCACAACTCTCATATCAAAATAGAGGTCCTCATTCGCTTCTATGAGACCCGTGAACTCCGGCAGGGTGACGGTCTTTTTATTAAGATTAGATATAGATGTATCGACGTTTATAATATATGTCGTGCCATCGTAGGTTATACTGCCTTCTAAAGAATTTGCCTCGTTTACGACAATCTCTACCTTGCCTTTTGTTAAACCTTTGATTAAACTTGTCGGATATGCAGGAATGGTCTCCAATATTTTGATAGAGCTTGCCTCGCCTTCATTGATATTGGTGCGTTTAAATACAACGCTGACTATGTTTATGAGCCCCTTATTAATATTCGAACTTAATAATGCCGTAAAATCTTCTTTACTGGCTATGCCTGCGTCGAAGATGGTATTATTGGTGAGTTTAATCTTTATGCCATCTATCAAGATTAGTTTATAATCTGGTGATGGGCTCTCTAACACGCCTGTTACGCTGGCGCGAGAGAGAGAAACATTATAACCCATGGTCTTGAAACTTAAATTTATAGTCGTGCATTTCCACCCTTCCGAAGTATAATAAATCTGAATGGGTGAATCCATCCATATAGCGCTTTGTCTATTCTCACTATCAGTTAGGAGTGTCTGTAATTGCGTCAAATTAGGTATAGCAACATTAGCTACATTTATGCTAAATCCTGTTGGCAGGCCTATCACTAACCCATTCACAGTCACTGTCCTATTTTGCGTATTTACATAGGTGAGTGAGCCCTGGAAGGATGACTGGATCACGCTCTTCGTGGTGAATGAGAGGCTCGTCCCTGTAAATATCCAGCCGCTTTCGGTATATTTTATGCCGCTTGATGATAGCCACGTTAAAGCAGCTATCCCATTATTAGCTGTGAGCTTTGCCGCTAAGTCATCTATGGTGGCCGATATCCCGTCTATGGTGATGGAGGTGGTGGTTGGCAGGCCTATCGTCAGGCCACTCACGCTCAGCGTCCTACTTACTGTATCTACGCCAGTAAGCACGCCATTAAAGGATGACTGGACTGCTTTCTTCGTGGTGAATGAGAGGCTCGTCCCTGTAAATATCCAGCCGCTTTCGGTATATTTTATGCCGCTTGAGGATAGCCATGTTAAAGCAGCTATCCCATTATTAGCTTCGAGCCTTGCCGCTAAGTCATCTATGGTAGCCGATATGCCGTCTATGGTGATAGAGGTGGTGGTTGGCAGGCCTATCGTCAGGCCACTTACGCTTACTGTTCTATTTCCTGTATCTACATTAGTGAGCGCGCCAGTAAAGAATGATTGGGTGGCTGTTCTCGTGGTGAACGAGAGACTCGGACTATATGATGAGCTGGTCGAATAGAGCTTCCAGCCTTCTGTAGTAGTATATCTTATTGCAGTATAGCCGTTACCGGGCGCAAGCCAGGTGATGGCATTTATTTGATTATTGGCTGTGAGCTTAGCCTTCAACTCATCTATAGTAGCTGACAGGCCGTCTATGGTAATGAAAGTATTGCCTGACAGGCCCATCACTAACCCATTCACGCTCACTGTGCTATTCGCTGTATCTACATTAGTTAGCGCGCCAGTAAAGGGTGATTGGGTGGCTGTTCTCGTGATGAATGAGAGACTCGGACTATATGATGAGCTGGTCGAATAGAGCTTCCAGCCTTCTGCAGTAGTATATCTTATTGCAGTATAGCCGTTACCGGGCACAAGCCAGGTGATGGCATTTATTTGATTATTGGCTGTGAGCCTTGCCGCTAAGTCATCTATGGTGGCATATATGCCGTCTATGGTGATGGAGGTGGTGGTTGGCAGGCCTATCGTCAGGCCACTCACGCTCAGCGTCCTATTTCCTGTATCTACATTAGTGAGCACGCCATTAAAGGATGATTGGGTGGCTGTTCTCGTGGTGAATGAGATACTTGGATTATAGGATAAACTGGTCGAATAGAGCTTCCAGCCTTCTGCAGTAGTATATCTTATTGCAGTATAGCCGTTACCGGGCGCAACCCCTGTGATGGCATTTATTTGATTATTGGCTGTGAGCTTCGCCGCTAACTCATCTATGGTAGCCGATATGCCGTCTATGGTGATGGAGATATTAGCTGGCAGGCCTATCACTAACCCATTCACGCTCACCGTGCTATTCGCTGTATCTACATTAGTGAGCGCGCCATTAAGCAACTTGGTAGCGTTCTTCGTGGTGAATGCTATTATGGTATCTGTAAGAACCCAGCCCTCTGTAGTATATCTTATGTTTTCTCCATTCAACGAAATAATGGTGCCGAAATCGGCATTTGAAGAGAGTGCCGCTCCAAGATCAGAAAGACCTATTGTCTCACCGTCTAAGTATATGCTGCTGGAATTGGGTATCTTCAATGTCATGCCGGATATCGTTATAGTCCTGGTTATCGGGTCGAATCCTTGCAATACACCAGAGAAATACTCTTGTGTATTTTTCTTTGTGATGAAGTCTATGCTCGTCCCTGTAAATGTCCAACCGTTCGTGGTATATATTATGCCGCCTGAAGAGAGCCATGTTAAAGCGGCCATTTCATTATTGGCTGTGAGTTTTTCCGCTAACCGAGCAAAATTTAAAATTTCATTGTCTAATTTGACAGTAGAAACGGCCGTCGGCACGTAGATTGCCAATCCGCTGATTTCGAGAGTCCTATTCGCACTATTTACACTTGTCAATGCACCGGAGAATGATGTCTGCATGTTCTTTTTGGTGATGAAATTGATGGTACCTGTAAATATCCAACCGCTCGTGGTATATCTCATCGTATCCGAGCTAAGCCAGGTTAACGCACTAATCCCATTATTGGCTGTAAGTTTGTCTGCTAATTGGTCCATAGTTGAGGTTATGCCATCTATACCGATAATGCAGTTTCTTCCTACTTGCACATCGATTCCATCTATAGTTAACGTCTTGGTCGCGGTATCAACGTTTGTCAATGCGCCGTTAAATGCAGTCTGATAATTCCTCTTGGTGCTAAAGGATATTTCGCTGCCGGTAAGAACCCATCCCTCAGCGGTATATCTTATGCCGCTCGCATCTAACCAGGTGAGGGCATCTATAGCAATATTTGAAGAGCGCGCTGTTTCAAGCTCAGAGAGCGAGACAACCCTTCCATCTAACCGTATGGTAAGGGTGGAATAGGATGGTTTGACTGCCATTCCATTTATTGTAAAAGCGCCGGTTATCGTATCTATGCTTTCTAACGCGCCGGAGAATGATGATTGGGCGTTTGCCTTAGTGGAGAAAGATATATTATTAGACTCAAAGAGCAAACCGTTTGAGGTATATTTTATGTAGTATCCGCTCAACCACGTAAGAGCGCCATTGGTTGTGTTGGAGTTGAGCGCTGAATAGAGCTCTGAAAGCGATACATTCCTGCCATCGAGATTTATAATATAGTTATCCGGCAGATGTATGGTCATTCCGCTGAGCGTTAACGTCTGGGCTTGTTCGTCCACTCCTTCCAAAGCGCTGGATAAGGATTGGCGGATATACTTCGTAACTAAGTCTACTGTGCTATTGCCAAAGGCCCAACCGCTAGAAGTCTGGATTATAACCTGATTATCAAAAGAGATGGACATGCCGGAAAGGTTGCCGGAATTTAACGCTGATTCAAGTTCAGAAAGCGTTACGCTTTTATCATCCAATCTTAACGTAACGCCGTTAGAGGTTTTTATGTCAATCCCGCCTATTCTAATAGTATTATCAGCTGTAGCAATAGAATCGATAACGCCATTCATTCTCAAGCCGTATCTCTGGGTATAGGCGTAAAGAATGCCAGGCCCATTTTCAGCGAATGTCAATTCACCTCCTATGTCTTTTATCGTTGCGCTCAAGACCGTGAGAGCGTCTGCTGTTTCATTCGAACCCAGGGCGGATTTGAGCTCGGTGAGCGACACGTCCCGGCCATCCAGCCTTACAATATATCCATCGGGCACTCTTACTACTTTCCCAGCTACTGTTAAGGTATTGTTGACACTGTCTACGAAAGAGATTAGACCGCCGGAGAATCGTTGCGTGTTTCTCTTGGTGATTAAGTTGATGACGACTTCGCCGTTAGATGTGAATGTCCAATTAGCGCCGTTATGCTCGATATTGGCTTTATCGGCCCACGTTACTGCGCCTATGCCATTATTAGTTGCAAGCTCTGTTTCAAGCTCAGTTAATCCCACAGTCTTTCCGTCCATCCTTAGCGCATAACCCGTTGGGAGCGCTATTGTTAGGCCGTCTATAGAGATAGTGTTGTTGGCCGTGCTCATGCCGGTGACAACGCCCGATAGCTCTTTCTGTAAGGTCTTCTCCTGAGTCGCAGCAGCATGGAAATCGAGAGTGGTTCCGCTGACCCACGCACCATTGACCCTATTGATAGCGAGCAGATTATAACCGCCTGCGACTCGGCCAGTTGCGATATCGGAAGCCTGTAAGGCATTCTTTAAATCCTCAAGACCCATCGCTACACCGTCGAGCTTGATAACTGCATCATTAGCAAGATGCACTTCCACACCGCCTATCATTACGGTTCTCGTAGCTGTATTTATGCTGGTAACCATTCCAGATATCTGCGAGTTGGACATAGTGGCTTTGAAATCGAGGTATTGAGATACGAATTGTAATCCGCCGGTAGTCTCGCGCGTTTCAAGATCGCTATACACCTCTACAGTATTGCCATCGGCTTTAATCTGGTTAAGCCTTGTAAAAAGCTCATCGAGAGAGAGATACTCATAATATGAGCCGCTATACCAACGTATCGTATAGGTTGGGGCGGGGAGGAGAATTGTCTGGCCGCCTATTGTAATTGTCTTCGCAGTGATGTCTATGCTATCGAGCAAGCTGCCGGCTTGAACATAATAATTAGAATAAGCTCCAACGATATTAAAAATGACAGAGGCATTCGCTCCGAACCTCCATCCATCCGTGGTACTTATCATACTCACATCGCTACGAAGCTGTATCCTGTTTCCACTATTCTTAGCGT
The DNA here is from genome assembly GCA_023247385.1 of Candidatus Omnitrophota bacterium. Classification (GTDB taxonomy): domain Bacteria; phylum Omnitrophota; class Gorgyraeia; order 2-01-FULL-45-10; family 2-01-FULL-45-10; genus JAHFGO01. The sequence goes on from JAHFGO010000048.1 coordinate 13,745, forward strand.
CGCTCAAGGTTTCGGCAAGTTGTGCCAATGTCACGGTCTCATTAGAAGAGCCGTTATACCAATATAGTGTGTAGCTCGTGTCAGGCATAGCTATGGTATGCCCACCTATAATTATTGTATTATTGGCAGTGTTCACGTTTTCGAGAAGGCCGCCGGAATATAGTTTGTAACTTGGTGCGATCGTTCTGAAATATAAATATGCTGATGTGTATTGCCAGCCGGTTGAGGTCATTTTTATATTTTGATTAAGATTATATGTCTCTACCCTTAATCCTGAGTCTCGTGCTGCGCTCAAGTTTGCGGCAAGCGTGGCTAAGGTTACAGCCGCAGCAGTAGAGCCGTCATACCAGTATATCGTAGAGCCTGTTGTGGGCACGAGGATGACCTGTCCGCCTATGGTGATGGTGTTAGCGCCAACGTCATCAACGAGCGAGCCTGTAGATATGGTAGAGGTAGAAGCTACAGTTTGAAAATAGAGAGTTGTTGTTGTGTATTGCCAGCCGGTTGAGGTCATTCTTATATTTTGACTCGAATTATATGTCTCTACTCTTAATCCTGCAGCCTGAGCTTCGCTAAGTTTTTGGGCAAGCTGTGCTAATATTACGGCCTCATAAGACGAACCGTTATTCCAGTATATATAGTAGGTTGTGCTGGGCATGGCAATGGTTTGTCCGCCTATAGTGATGGTCTTAGTGGTGCTGTCAACAGAATCAACGAGCGAGCCTGTAGATATAAGAGAGGTGGAAGCTGTGGTCTGGAAATATAGATATGTTGATGTATATTGCCAGCCATTTGATGTCCTTCTTATGCCTTGATTAACATTATATGTCTCTACTCTTAATCCTGAGTCTCGTGCTGCGCTCAACTTTGCAGCAAGCGTGGCTAAGGTTACAGCCGTAGCAGTAGAGCCGTCATTCCAGTATATCGTATAGGTTGTGCTGGGCATGGCAATGACCTGTCCGCCTATGGTGATGGTGTTAGCGCCAACGTCATCAACGAGCGAGCCTGTAGATATGGTAGAGGTGGCGGCTGCGACCTGGAAATATAGAATTGATGATGTACCATATT
>JAHFGO010000049.1 GCA_023247385.1 Candidatus Omnitrophota bacterium
CGGGCCGAAAGTCCGGATCTTGTAATCAATAACCACCGTTTTCACAAGATGCTCACGGATGGTGTTGATGTAGAGTATCGCAAAGACGGTCGTATTGCAGGAGATAAAGTCTGGCTTTTTGATTTCGATAAAGTCAATGCGAATGAATTTTTGGCAGTTAATCAATTTACTGTTATTGAAAATAACATTAATCGCCGACCTGATATTATCCTCTTTGTAAATGGTCTGCCCATCGTGGTTATAGAGCTAAAGAATCCGGCCGATGAAAATGCTACTACTCTAACAGCATTCAAACAATTCCAAACATACAAGCTTCAGATACCCTCTCTTTTCAAGTTTAACGAGATTTTAGTTGCAAGCGATGGCATTGACGCGAGAGCCGGCACTATTACCTCTGACTGGGAGCGATTCTTGCCATGGAAGACCATCGACGGCATAGAGAAAGCATCGAAGGTAATGCCGCAGATAGAGGTCTTATTAAAAGGTATGTTCAACAAGAAGGTCTTGATAGATCTCGTCCGACATTTCGTTGTTTTTGAGCAGGACAAAGATACCAAAGATAATACGGTTAAGATTTCAAAGAAGGTTGCGGCTTATCATCAATATCATGCTGTTAATAAAGCCATTGGCGCAACGGTTAAAGCGTCCCGGGCCAAAGGTGATAAGCGTTGCGGCGTAGTCTGGCATACGCAAGGCTCGGGCAAGAGCCTTATCATGGCCTTTTACACGGGCAAACTTGTTTTGACCCTGGACAATCCTACCGTTGTTGTCTTAACCGATAGAAATGATCTGGATGATCAACTCTTCGGAACGTTCTCACGATGTAACGAGCTATTACGACAAGCCCCTGTTCAGGCAGAATCGCGTGAGAAATTAAGGGAATATCTCAAAGTTTCATCTGGCGGTATCGTTTTTACCACTATTCAAAAATTCTTTCCGGAAGAAAAAGGCGATAAATATCCTCTTCTTTCCGAACGACGAAATATCATCGTTATAGCTGATGAAGCTCACAGAAGCCAGTATGATTTTATTGATGGCTTCGCCAAGCACATGCGTGATGCCCTACCGAATGCCTCATTTATCGGATTTACCGGCACACCTATCGAAAGGCATGATCGTAATACTATCGCGGTTTTTGGTGATTACATCGATATTTACGATATCGAGCAGGCAGTTAATGATGGCGCTACTGTTAGAATCTACTATGAAAGCCGGCTTGCCATGCTTGAATTAAAGGACGAGGAACGGCCGAAGATTGATCCTGAATTTGAAGAAGTTACCGAGGGTGAGGAACTCAAGAAAAAGGAAAAGCTAAAGACCCGATGGGCCCGGCTTGAGGCCATTGTTGGAAGTGAAAAACGTATCAAACAAATTGCCAAAGATATTGTAAGTCATTTCGAGAATCGTCTCACAGCTATTGAGGGTAAAGGCATGATTGTCTGTATGAGTCGACGCATAGCAATCGACCTTCATAATGAAATTACTAAGCTAAGACCTCAATGGTATAACAAAGACGACGACAAGGGCTTCTTAAAGGTTATTATGACCGGCTCTGCCAGCGATCCTGTGGAATGGCAGGAGCATATCAGAAATAAACAAAGACGCCGGGATATTGGAGATCGCACGAAGGATCCGAGCGACCCATTGAAATTAGCCATTGTGCGGGATATGTGGCTTACCGGCTTTGACGCACCATCGCTTCATACAATGTATATCGATAAACCTATGCGGGGCCATGGCCTTATGCAGGCGATTGCGCGCGTAAATCGTGTGTTTAAGGATAAGCCGGGCGGCCTCGTAGTCGATTATTTAGGCATTGCTGATGATTTAAAGCGCGCCCTTGCGGAATATACGGAAAGCGGCGGCAAGGGCAAACCGGCCTTTAAGCAAGAATACGCGGTGGCTTTAATGCTTGAGAAATATGAGGTCGTTTGCGGGATGTTTGATAAGTTCAATTACAAGAAGTTCTTCCTCGCTTCCGTAAAAGACAAGATGTCTATTATAACGCTGGCACAGGAGCACGTATTAAAGCAGAAAAATGGCAAGGAACGATTAATGGCCTATGTAACACAGCTTTCGCAAGCTTTTGCGCTCTCTGTACCTCACAAAGAGGCCCTAAGAATCAGGGATGACGTAGGATTCTTCCAAGCTGTGCGCGCCCGGCTGGCAAAATATGAAACAGGCACAGGTAAAACCGAGGAGGAGCTTGACTCCGCAATAAAACAGATAATCTCAAAGGCCATTGTCTCGGATAAGGTAATTGATATATTCGAAGCAGCAGGATTGAAGAAGCCCGATATTTCTATTCTGTCGGATGAATTCTTGGCCGAAGTTAAAGGTATGCCGTATAAGAACCTTGCCTTTGAACTATTGAAGAAGTTGCTTAATGACGAGATTAAGACGCGATCCCGTAAAAATCTTATTCAGGGCCGATCATTTGCCGAAATGCTCGAGAAATCCATCAGAAAGTACCAGAATAAGGCCATTGAAGCAGCAAAGGTCATTGAAGAGTTGATTGAGCTTGCCAAGAAGATGCGAGAAGCCGATAAGCGTGGCGAGGATCTCGGTCTAAATGAGGATGAAATCGCGTTTTACGATGCTTTGGAGGTCAATGACAGCGCGGTTAAGGTCTTAGGCGACTATGCCTTGAAAACGATCGCCAGGGAACTTGTTCAAACCGTTCGTAATAATGTTACTATAGACTGGACCTTAAAGGAAAGTATTCAGGCAAAGCTTCGGGTTATGGTAAAAAGAATTTTACGAAAACATGGTTACCCTCCGGACAAAGAGAAAAAAGCTACTGAGACGGTTTTAGAGCAGGCGACGTTATTAGGCAAGGACTGGGCCGAGAAACCAGCCGAATCCGTAGAAAAATCAGACTTATTCTTTAGCGACGTGATCACCGAGGCGACTTTCGAAAAAGGTTATCTACCTATCTACGATTTGCAGGCAGTTGCGACATCATTCCGGGAGCAAACCACGCCTACAATCAAGGGCTGGAAGCCGATGAAAGGACGCAAAATTAATAAGGATATGTTTATCGCGCAGGTAGTCGGTAAATCCATGGAACCTACAATCCCTGATGGCAGCTGGTGCATCTTCCGCTTCGAACGCGGTGGATCGCGCAATGATCTGATAGTGCTCGCCGAGTCGCGTTTAGTGGCTGATCCGGAGACAAGTCAAAACTTTACTATCAAGCGATACAAGAGCGAAAAGGAAAACCTTGGACATGGCCAGTGGAGGCACAGACGAATTATTCTTTCACCAGACAATAAGGAATTTAAAGATATCGTACTTGAAAACGTCGCAGGTGATGATTTCAGGGTAGTTGCTGAGTTTGTTAAGATAGCGTAGATCAGAGATATCTGATCAAAGATAGGCAGATAGATTCTTTAACGATAGTGGGAACCTTGCCGAGAAAAATATTTTTAGCTAGAAGGTGTATTTTTATGACAATGGTTGCAGCGTGTCTTTTCAAAGAAGGTGGTGTTTTAATCTCCGATTCTAGAGCAACCAAGGATGACAAAGGTAGCTATGTGTTTAGTGATACCCTTCAAAAAATTCTCTATATTCGCAAAAATATTGCACTTTCATATGCAGGTGACGTTCAAATTGCCGGAGATGTTGCAAGAGAAGTGCGGTTAAAGGTTATTGTAGATGATAATCTTAAAGAACCGCAAGCCTTAGCAGCGAAAATACCGGCAATTGCCACGCTTTCTTATCTCAAATATGCATTCATTAGAGGTAGACCCAGTGCTATATATTTACTGATGGCAGGGGTTGATTCTTCTGGAAAGACGTCTGCATGGGTTTTTAAGTCGCCTAGTTTTAAGCCAGTAACAATTGAGAAAGGATTTGATGTTATTGGTTCAGGAGAGGTTGTCGCGCCATATTTGGAAAAAAATTACAAAAAAATCGATAGCTCTCATAATGATCTTAAGTCTAAAGCAGACGTATTAATAATCGACCTTGAGAACGAGTTACAAAAACATGGCGTAGATACAGTTGGTGGTCTCTTTCAGGTTGTTCTTCTTACCCCCGAAGGAATACGCCCACTTCGTTATGGATTCATGGATCTAGATCCACTTAAAAGTGGCAATGCAAAAAACATGGAATTAATCAAAGGCAAATGGACTCAGACAAATGAGGCAACACGAGAAAAAGTAGATCTGTTAGAACCATCCAAACTCATAACCAATGTTTTTAAGGAAACGCAATTTCATGAATATGTGCCGCCTGATCAGGATAAGAAAATTCCAAAATGGTATACCAGTTATTTTATTACCTGTTCACAAGTGAAAAGGGATGTTACTACAACTGAATTTCAGGGCGTATTAACACAAATAGGGAGTTTAAATTACCCAGCCACTATACCCATTATTGCATCCATGGGTTTTTGGGGCGCTACAGGTGAGAATCAAATAGAATTGCGGCTGGAAAAAGATGGGAAACAAGAGACGATTTATTCCAAAAAAATCTATACAGAATATTTACCCGAAATTGTTGAATTAGATGCAGAAATAAAAATTGTTATTACTTCGCCTGGGCCCGCATCCTTAGAGTTCTTAATTAACAACCAAGTTCTTGCTAGAAAAGCTCTTTATTTTGGCAAGCTCACCGATATCCCAACATCCAAAGAAGATAAAGAGAGATTTCTCAGGGAGTGTCAATCACGGCTTACAGAGGAACACCGACAACTATCGGACGCTTTTTTGAACGACAAAAATTCCGTTATTGAATATTTCATCTTATGTGAGAAGTGCATTTATGAGGGGAATGCGATTAAATTTATTAATGAAATGAAGGCGGTTTATTGGAAATCCTATCCGCTCCCTTTACGGGTATATATTGCTAGTGCGATCAGAATGCCAAAAGGTAAACACAGTGTTCGCATAGAACTAGTAAATGCAGCGACTCGATATAACTCAAATATAACAAACACAACCGTAGAAAACACATCCGATTGCTTAGCTACTCCTATTCACGGCGAAATGGTTGTGAATATCCCAGAACCTGGGGTCTATTTTTTCAATCTATATGTTGATGACAAATTCATCACAAGCGCTCTTCTCCCTGCGGAGCTCTCAAAAGCTAAATATTCTTATAGCCTGACAGATGAAGGACAAAAAATGGTTGAATCAGGAGAGTTAATAATATTGTCAAGAAGATCTGTTTTAGAGAGCGAAATAAAAAAATAAAAGTAAAGACCCCGCATTATTCTAATATGTGTATCTTTTTATGATACTCAATAATGTTTATAGGGAGCCTATGAGGTGTCATAATTTAAATAATTAATGGGTCCTCGAAGAGGGAGTCGGGATGCGGGTCTGGTGAGGCGCAGGGAGTCAGTAAAATAGGCGACAGACACCTATTTTACAAGTGACTCGACCCCAGAAACGCTAAGTAAGGAGTATCAGGAGAAATTAGATGACAGTAGATGAATTATATGTGAGATTTTGTGACGAATTTAAAGAATCTTCTATATTAACACGAGATTCTGGAGATTCTGAATGGACTAAAAGTATATATAATTATTTCTATAAGTTAGGCAAAGAAAACAGTTTTGTAGTCTATTGTAGGCCGAATATAATTAAAGCAGGAGAATATGAGTATTTGGTGGATTTATGCTGGAGCAAGGGAAGCGAATATATAGATTACAAAGGCTTGGAATTAACGCTTGAGTCAGAATGGCTAAAAGGAAAAGACGAGATATTATTGGATTTCTGCAAGCTTGTTGACATTAAATCAGCTATGAAAGTTATGGTCATATGTATAAAAGACGAAGAAATTAATTATATCCTAGAATCTATGAGTAATGCTATAAAAAATTCGTCAATAGAACAAAAACAAAGTGAAGAGTATCTTATCATTATTTTTAGGGCGTTACCTACAATGTCTAATCCTGAACAATATGTTATTGAAGGATATAAAATTGATAACAGAGGCATCCGTAATAAGTTAAAAACAGCAGATTTTATCTTTTAGTAATGAATAGGTGGGGACGATCGGAGACGGTCCATAAAATGGCAGATTGTAAAATTATAGAATGTATGAAACGACTCATCTTAGCAGCGGTTTTTCTTCTTGCTGTAACCCTTGTCGTGGTTGCTTACGAGTCGGCTCCCGCCCGCGTTACCGATATCTCTGACCGTGCGTATGAGGACGCAGTAATCAAGCTACTCGATGGCGCGAAGACGTCGATCGTCATATCAATGTATACGGTAAGCCTCGGCACCCAAGGCAATAATCCCATGCGGCTACTCCTCGACGATCTGTTAGAGGCGCGTGGACGCGGCGTTAAGGTTACACTCTACCTCAATACCAAATTCAAGGGGTCCGAAGACCCGCGCGGCCGCTTAAGCAAAAACGAGGTTCTTAAAAAACTGGAGACAGCCGGATGCGTGATACATCTGCTTGCGCCGCACCGCAGGTTGCATGATAAACTCATCATTGTGGATTCGCGCTATGTTGTGGACGGAAGTACTAACTGGTCGATATCGGCGCTTCGCGACAACTACGAATCGGCTACTCTTATAGATTCTCCCGGGCTTGCCGGGGTGAAACTCGCGCGGCTCAAGACGCTCGAACTTGGGGAATTGAAAAAAGCCGCTGAGGATCATATTCCTATCTATGCGGAAGACTTGCCATCGAAAGTAAATATACCGGTTTTGCTCGTAGCTGATAAGAGATATTTATCACTCATGGTGAGCCGAAGCGACGAACGGGTAATGGATCTGTATTTACTCCTTTTGGCATTACAAGAAAAGACGGGTGAGGTGGAGGCGTTCATAGACCTCGAGTCGATGGCGCTGAGCCTGGGGTTACCACCGGCCTGGATCAATTCGGCGTTGAGGCGGCAGGCGATAAAAAGCCTCAAGAGACTTGAGAATAATTATGGCCTTGTAGAGGTCACGTTCTTTCATAGTAAGGACGCACGCGTGCGCCTTGCGGAGATCGCGGGCGAGCGGTTTTCGATAGATGGCGCAATCCTAGCTGGTCGGATGAGCGCGCCGGCCAGGTTCTACCTGATAGCGAAGGCGTATCTGGAGGCGAAAAGTGAGAACATAGATACGATCCCAGATAAAGAGCTTGCTAAGCGATTTGGGTTATATAGCGGTACGATCGATGTGGCAAGACAAGAGTTAAAGATACATCATGGAAAATAAACAAGCCATACCCTATATGTTTAAAGACGGTGATATATTACTATGTAAAGGCCACGATTTAATATCTGAGCTTATAAAATGGGGTACAACCAGCAAATATTCACATGTTGCTATTATTGCGTCAGCAGATTTAGGGCTAATCATTGAAGCAATACCTGCTGGTGGTGTAAGGGCAATAGCTGTAGAAAATTTTAACGGTTCTTATGACATATATCGAACCAGACCCGATCATTCCTTTAATAACGCAGGTGTTATATCGTACCTTATTAAAATGTTGGCGCGAAAATATGATTTTAAGTCTGTGATGCGGCTTGCATGGAAAATGTTTTTACGCAGAATGCGTCTTGTAAAATTAGCAGGTTTGAAAGCGGTTAACTTAAAAAGCATAGCAGATACATTGCAAGAAGATCAGGATTATTTTTGTAGCGAGCTGTGCTATAAAGCATTCTTTTTCGGCGGCGGACTCGATATTGTCCCGGCAATAGGTAATGGTGAAACTACCTCACCAGGCGATATCGCCAGAAGCTCGGTGGTAGAGAAAATCGTGGTATGAAATTAGATAAGGGGGCGATATGGCAGAGGGCGGATTTGTAATAAAATTTAACGGAAAAGAAATTGAGCGATGTTATGCGGTGGCGTTTGATTATGACGAGTGGAAATACACAGTGAATGATAAAGAGGAGAAGGACTTGCCGGAGGACATTAGATCTATAGCTGTTGAAGTCGAATAAAAAAATTATACTTGACAGATGCCAAAGCATATGCTATTATTTATATGATGACAGATCAGGAGATCGTCGCGAAGATAGAGACATATTTGTCAAAGAATAATCTCCGGCAGTACGAGCTAGCGAAACAGATAGGCGTTCCAGAGTCAACGATTAACAGATGGTTGAAGAGAAAGACCAAGATTTCGAATGCCTATAGAGCTGTGTTAAAGACAAAAGGGATTATATGATTTTTTTTAGATTGAAAATGAGCATATGCCAAAGCAGAAGGCAATATTTTTTTGCCTTAAATATTAGCATGTGCCAAAGCACATAGCGTAACCATGGAGGTGGACAATGACGCTTGTAACGGCAAAAGAAGTATCGGAAAAGTATAGTATTCCCCTGGGGACGGTCTATTACTATATCTCAAGGAACGAGATCCCCCATTATCAAATACGGGGCAGAAGGAAATTTAACCCTATTGAAATCGAGAATTGGATAAATCAGGGAAGGTCGAATGTCTGTTCTAAAGTTTGGTAAGATATACGACCGGGACGATAGCCCGTTCTTATGGATCTGGTACTATGACGCCAATGGGAAAAGGCATAGGGAGAGCACCGGGACCAATAATAAGAAGCTGGCGGAAGAGATCCTCCATAGCAGGATCATCGAATTTCAAAGCCTGCGAAACGGCAATAAGACCGTCAGCGATATGCCGTATGCTCACTTCTCGGCGGAATTTCTAAAGCACTATAAGGCGCGGTATCCCTACGAGACGTTTAAGTCCCACAGAAGCGCTATCAATGAGTTTACCAAATTCTTAAACTTTGCCGGCGTAAGCCGCTTATCCGAGATTACAACCGCTGTTATCGATAAATACATTACATATTTGAGAGAATCGAAGGAAAATCGGGCCAACACATGCAATAATCACTTGAAAAATATTAAGACCCAATTCAATTTTGCAATCAGCCATAATTTGATGAAAGAAAATCCGGCTAAAGGCTGCAGGAAGGTCGAAGTGAACGACGCAAAGAAGAAGAGCGCCCTTTCGCCCGAAGAATACCGGAAATTTATGGCGATCGCTGAAAAGAAGTACTCACATTACTACCCGATCTACTATACATTTATCCATACTGGCCTCAGATTCACCGAACTAATAAAGCTAAAATGGCAGGATGTTGATTTTGAGAATAAGGTGCTATGGATCATGAAGCCCAAAAGCAAGAAGAAACCGGATTATGTCAGCATGCACGACAGCCTTATAAAGATTCTGGAAGATCTAAAAAATAAGAGTAAGAGCGAATTTGTCTTTACCGATGAAAATGGCGGGCCGTTTGGATTCAGGACCAGGAAGATTATACGAAGGTTAAAAAGCATACTAAAAATGGCCAATATTGCCAGTATAAGCACCGTTCACGAGCTCAGGCATACGCATTGCAGTTATTTATTCAATATAGGGATGAATACGAGGGAAGTTATGGAGCAGATGAGGCATACGGAGATGAGGACTACAGAGGGATACGCGCACATTTTCAGACCGGAAGCTAATCGGAAGATAAAGAAGCTGGAGAGGTTAGACCGATGAAATTGTCACAAATCTGTCACGCCGGATTAAAAGGAGATAATAATTGACAAAATTGCCGTCGGAAAGTAAAATGATGTTTATTAGGCGGGCAGCACCCCCGTAGGGAATGGCGGCGGCTAACCGACAAGATCCGAACGTGTTTTGGGGGACTGCCCCCAAAATAACCGCCTAAAAGCGTTCAATGTCTGGCTCGTCCCGGCCGCAGGCCGCCCCCACCCGGCCTGCGGCCGGGCGTCCTCGCAGCCATCCCGCGTGAAAAGCCGCATGTCTCTACGGCTCGTCCGCTCCGCCTCATCCGCCGAGCGTATCTAACATAAGACTATATGAGGCGAAGGCGGATTCGGCGTCTGCCGAGCCCTCAGCACAAAAAACTCGGGCAAAAAGATCAAAAATGCCTCAATGGGCAGATGTTGTATGACTTATATAACCCTTGCGCTTATAACAAAATAGGTATATATTATCCATCAGAGTCGTAATGCATTATAGTAATTGTAGTATAAATTATACCTAAAAAGGAATAACGAAGTCAATATTTTTTTGATCGAAGAAAGGTCTGGATGGATGCAAAAAGGTTAGGGAAAAAGATTAAACTGGCTCGTGTAGAGCGTGATTTAAATCAGATTAAGCTTGCCGAAAAGATAGGGACAAAACAAAAAAGTATCTCACACTATGAAACCGGCGTTTCGCTTCCATCACTACCTACGCTATCAAAGATAGCAAAAATCCTTAAGAAGCCAGCAAGTTACTTTTTGGACGAAGAATAATATAAAGCTCACCCCCTCTTTTTAATAATAATCTGCTTAAGAAGTTTGCCCTGTACGCCTAATGTTGTTCTCTGTGCAAACCGGAAAAATATTTGTAAACTATATCGTGCTTTCTTTAAAAATATTTAAAAAATACTTGACAAATAATTTTTCATATGGTATACTTTTTTTGAAATATATTTAAAAAGGAGAATACCAATGGCAAGCAAAAGTGAGAACGAAACCAAGACAGACAGGTTTAAGAGAATAGCATCTCGCAGGACTCAAAACGTTTTGGAGGCCCTTCGCAAGCTAGGCAATTGCTCTAATAAGGGAACATATCAGTACGACAACGACGATGTGAGGATAATCTTTCAAGCCATCGATGGTGAGTTGAAGAGGATAAGGGCCCTATTTGATACCAAAGCCAGCAACAATAAATTCAGTCTGTATAAATAGGAAGGAGCCTCATTGTGAGCACATTTACTATGCAAGAGTGGCCGGGTAGGATAACAATTTCGGATCCAGTGACCCTTATTAATGAAATAGCAAAACGCTACGAAACACTAGAAAGAGTGATAATGGAGTACATTGACAACGCGCTGGACGACGCCGATGATATGGCTAAAGAAAACAAAGAAGAATATCCATATCCTATAAAAATATTTATAGGTATTAATAAAGAAACTAAGCAAGTTATTATTAGAGACAATTGTAGGGGTATGGATTTTGATACTCTCAGCAGGATTGTCCACAATATAGGCGAATCCAAGAAAAGAGCATGTCCGTGGTTAAATGGAAGATTTGGTTTTGGAGTTCATGCGTTTAGAGGATTTTGCAATGAAATTCTTTTCCGTACAAAACATAAAAGTAGCAGTCATTATTTAATAAAAATCTTTAAAGATAACCTGCGTGTTCGGCCCCCCATAACGGTTGAAGAGAAATTCTTTTCGAGTAGTGGAACGGGTACGGTTGTGACACTGCAAAAATTTGATGAGGATTTTTTTGAAGGATTAACTGTTGAAGCAATAAAAGAAGATATAGAAACTCATTTTGAAACGATGCTCAAGAAGAAAAACCTAACCATATCAGTAGGCTATAAAGATGAAAAGCCCTCTATTTGCGAAGCCTTTGATTATGGTACTATCCCTGGGAAAGCCATTAAGGCAACAGAGAACATTGCCTATAATGATAAAACATATAATGTTGACATATTCTTGAAAGTTGCTGATGTGCCAACGCCCAGGAGGCCTAGATTTTTTGCGAAAGGGCGGCGGATTCTGTTTGTTAAAGATGACAAGTCGTTTATAAGCAAGTCAAAACACCGTACGACTGTTTGGGATCATAGTAATCTAACAGGCTATATTGAGGTTGGGGATTTGGTACAGCCAGTAATTACTAGGGATGGTTTTATACGGGGCAAAAACAGAACCCTGCTATATGAATCTATTCTCAAATATGAAGACGAGATAAAGAAAGTTATTGACGAGATCAATAAAAAGTATGAAGATCACAATCTAAGCAGACTTGAAGATGTTATTTCTAAAGCATTGCGAAAACTAGCTAGAGAGGACGCTCTAAGACTGCGATCCGAGCTAGTTCCGGCGCCAGGCGATGTAACATTAGCAGCTGGAGGAGGATCTGAACCAGATAGCTCAGGCGGACCTAGTGGTGAAGATGGTCGAAGTGGTGGAGTTCGCCCGGGGTCAGGCGAGGGTACTGGTGAAGGGCCAAGCGGGCAGGGCACAGGTAGATTTCAAGGCACGGGAGAAGGTGGACCGTTACCCGAACCAGGAACATCGGAACATACAGGGACAAGAAGAAAAACATCAGGTATTATTATGAAATTCCTTAACATACCACCAGACTCTGAGGGTACTATACTGCGATCTCAATTCAATAATGGGATAATAAGCGTTAATATGGAGCATCCCGATTTCAGGGGTCGTATAGAAAGAACACAAAAAGGAATATTAAGAGTTACGAATAGATTGATTTCCTACGTTGCCGCTGTGATCAGTATTCACTATAAAGACCAGTATTATGAAAAATATCATAATCAGCCAGATGCACGAACAGAGCTTTTTGATGAGCAGGTAGATTTTATATTTAAACTCGAAAGTACATTACTACCCTTTCTTAAGGAAATAAAAGACATAATACTTGCAGCCGAGGATGAAGAAAATGAATAATTCTACCAGCATAAATATAGGAAAGCTAATTGAACGCATAGGTCCTATTAACAATAAAATACGTAGCACTGATGGGTACGAAAGAATTGCCTTGATGTGGGATGTAGGCGATATGCTCTTTGCAGAGGGTGTTACTAAAATACATCCTGTAGCTTGGGAGATCCAGAAAAAAAGCTATATAACAAGGGCTCTCGTAACTTATTGTTATAGAATTCGCAGAAAATGGACGACAAAAGCCGAACTAGAAAACTTATTTCGCGGAGTACGGTCTTACGCCGCCTTTAGAGAAGCAATGCCGCTGATTGAGAATGAGAGATTTATCTTGGATGACCAGAAGGTGAAAAATATCATACGATGGCTAAACGAAGAAAACCCTCGTGGCGTAAAGAGCAAGCTCGTAGCTATGAAGAAGGAGTATATAAATATACGCAATGATAGACGGCAAAGAATAGACGAGACAAGAACAGAAGCCTTCACTTTCAGCGCTTTTTACAAATATTTAACTATTATGGTGAAGAACGAAGATACCACTGAATTAGAAAATATTATGAGCAAGGTCGGGGACGATGGGCTACTAAAACTATCTCAAATGTGTATAGCTATTATGAATGACGACTACAAAGGACCCGATAGTGTCATTACTGAAAAGATGCCCGATATATTCCGGGAATTTGTTGATAAGTTATTACCTATTTCTTTAGCCAAGAAAGAAGTAAAAGCAAGATTTAAAAGACTGGTGTCAGGGCAGAATGTTATGGAGATCGCCGATATTCTTAATTCTCTGCGCTTAGGCGAATCTTTATTCAATATGAAAAAGCGGTTAAATCTTATCATTGGTTCTGATAAATAAAAGACAGTGTGCAGCCATATGAAAGGTTGTTTTTGCCGTTACCGTTAATAAATTAGACTTATAATAAAAGGAGAACCAGATGATCAGGACAATCTTTATCGGGATTCTTACGCTTATATTAATACCCTTAGGACTAAATGCAGCTTGGGAATGGTGGCATAGGATAAACCCTGAAAAAATAATTGGCTACTATCCCTATGCAAATGATTATTCAGATGCTAATGGGCAAACCTACAAAAACGCATCAGCTTCTCCAATAGAAAATATGGAACGTTCTATTGATTCAAGAGCCCCATTACCATTAAAATTTGGTGAAAAAAACTATAAGCTAACCCTTGGTATAAAAAACCTAAATTCGAACCAATTAGTAAACGTCTATCTCTTCCTAAAACTCCCCAAAGATGTTATAGCAACAAAAGATGATGGATGGGCGAAAAATTCGGAGAACGAATATTATGCTTATTTAGGAACCATCAATCCAGACATGCTTGTGCGAGACCCACAACCCATATATATTGCAGTAAGCAAACCCGGTCGTCACATCTTAACCTACAACATCTCCGGTAATTTTCCTATAATCAGGGATCGGCCCATTCCTATAAACGTCTATACTGGAAAGCAAGGCCAATAAATTAGAATTATTCTAGAAAGTGACACCTTAAGGTATGATTCTGTTCCAAGAGTTGAACCGCAAAGATAAGACCATTTGAGGTAAGCTGAAAAATAGTATATAATAATAGCGATATCTGCCCATTGAGGCATTTTTGATCTTTTTGCCCGAGTTTTTTGTGCTGAGGGCTCGGCAGACGCCGAATCCGCCTTCGCCTCATATAGTCTTATGTTAGATACGCTCGGCGGATGAGGCGGAGCGGACGAGCCGTAGAGACATGCGGCTTTTCACGCGGGATGGCTGCGAGGACGCCCGGCCGCAGGCCGGGTGGGGGCGGCCTGCGGCCGGGACGAGCCAGACATTGAACGCTTTTAGGCGGTTATTTTGGGGGCAGTCCCCCAAAATACGTTCGGATCTTGTCGGTTAGCCGCCGCCATATAGTCATTGCGAGGCCCGCGTAGCGGGCCGAAGCAATCTCAAAACCCTATTTACCGTCGGTAAATCGACGGCAGATAGGGTTCTTTGTTTTTATGGTATTCTTGGAAATCTTGATAATTTAGCCACATCCTGTCACGTTTTGTCACACGCCGCCTTTTATGGAGACTGCCCATGAAAGGCTACCAATTCCTCGAAAACGACTTCTTTGAGGTCTGCAAGACACGCAGCGTCCGTCCGATGTCCATGCTCTTATATATCTATCTTCGAGGCCTTTATTGCCGATTTCAAAAACCCATTTTCTTCTGGACCGATAAAACTACTCGCGAGCATTTAGGAATTACCCAGAACACGCTATCCTCTGCCAGGCTGGATCTTCAGGAGAAGGGTCTGTTGAAGTTTAAAAGCGGAATAGGCAGAACCCAGACCGAATATACCATGCTCGGATCAATCTTATTGCCGGTCTTGAGAGTATCAAAATTTGATACTCAG
>JAHFGO010000110.1 GCA_023247385.1 Candidatus Omnitrophota bacterium
ATACTGAATCGGGGTCGGGACCGTAAATTTCATACGGTCTAAAGCTTCGAGAATTTTCGGCGCTATGCCAATACCATAAAAAGAAATATTTGATTGTTGAGACGCTTGCAACATCCTAACGCCTGGCGAGAGACATCGGAGACATTTCTCTTACCATCGCAAGCTGCTGGTGGACATGGCAGTAGGCTTCCGAGTTATATATGCTCAGGATATGCCTGCAGCCTGCAACCCTGCAGATCCTGTGTTTTTTATTCACTTTTATTTTCTTGGCCACTCTAGGATATGATTATGATTGAACAACATGTACATTTATGGCGCGCGGGCCTTTGTCCGAGCTTTCCACTTCGAACTCTACCTGCTGATCTTCATTTAATGCCGTAAAGCTTGTTTCGACAAGACTCGATTGATGAAAAAATACCTCGCGACCGTCGGTGTCGGCAATAAAACCAAATCCTCTATCGCGCACTATCTTTTTTATCTTCCCTTTATGCATCTTCGCCTCCGATTTGATGTTGTTTTACTGCGTTCAAATCGTCCCGATCTGCCGAAGGCGGAGAGGGACTACCATAAAATAAAGCCGCAAAGTTAGCGATCCTTACCTTGCGGTCAAAGATATCTAATCTATCTTTATTATCATTTGATATTATACCATCGTCTGGCTTGTTTGTCCAGCTGTATTTTCCCCGGCAAGGTATCCCGTTGAAAACGCCTGTTGGAGATTGTATCCTTCGCTAGGCGCTGCGCCCTCTATCACCTCACCGGCAAAATATAGCCCTGGCACCACCCTTGATTCCATGGTCCGCGGGTTTATATCCTTCATTGATACGCCGCCTTCGGTTACCATCGCCTCTTCTATGGGAAGGCTCCCCGTTATAGTTAAGGTAAACGCCTTCAACATATCTATGATAGCGCGCCTATCTTCCTTAGTTATCTGGTTCGTACGCCTGCTAAGCGGTATATTCAATAATGACAAAAAAACAGTTATCATCTTTTTAGGTAATACGTCCTGCATCAGGTTCTTAATCTGTATGTTGCCTTTGACGGCAAAGAGGTTTACCAGTTTACTTTCGAGCTGCTCTTTCTTTAGGCCCGGCTTAAGGTCGATCGTCATCCTGGCCTCTTCATGCTTTTCGAGTGCCAACACGACATCGCCACTCATATCTAATACGAGAGGGCCGGATATACCGAAGTGGGTAAACATCACCTCTCCTACATCGGAAGTAAGCCTCTTATTGCCAAAATGGAATTGTATCCGTACGTTCTCGAGAGCCAAGCCCTGGAGGTCCTTAACCCAACGCTGGCTTGTTCTTAATGGAACAAGCGCTGGCTTAAGAGCCACTATCGTATGGCCCAGACGTTTTGCTATGGCAAAACCGTCTCCTGTAGAGCCGGTCGCTTTGTATGACACTCCGCCAGTAGCAATAACAACCTTTTTTGCACCGATGCGGGTGCCGTCCTCCGTAACGAGAACGAAATAATTACCTTTGCGTTCGATACCGACGATACGCGTATTGTAAATGATATCTACATTGCTTTCCTTAAGATACTCTTCCAAGACCGATATAACTGAACGGGCTTTGTCAGTAGCCGGGAAGACCCTCCCCTGCCTTTCAACTTTCAGGTCCAAACCCTTAGAGCGAAAGAATTCCATAAGGTCCTCGTTGAAGAATGAAAAGAAGGCGGATCTCAAAAATTCCCCTCTGGGGACGAATTTCTTTATAAAGACATCAATGGGACTTGAGTTCGTAAGATTGCATCTGCCTTTGCCGGTTATCATTATTTTGCTGCCGATGGAGTTGTTTCGTTCTATCAGGGTTACACTTTTCCCGAGTTGGCCGGCCCGGATGGCCGCCATGGATCCTGCTGGTCCGCCTCCTATCACCGCTATATCGTAGGTCTTTGCGCTATCTCTCATTAAACCTCAATTTGCTGGGGACACATCTCATTTATTAATTAGGATATGTCTCCAATTAAAATAAAATCCTATCCCTTGGATCTCTTCCGTTTTTTGGAAGAGGCCATCTTCATTTCGCCGAATCTTCTGACAGCGCCGCGATGGTGTTTGTCAGGCGCGCGTTCTTGGACTCCTGCGGCATCCCTTGGTCTGTTATCGTTATTCACGGTGGACGTGCCGGAGGACTTGCGCTTGGCAAAGCACTCTTTGCAATATACGGGACGATCCTGGCTGGGCTTGAATGGGACCTCGCATCCTTTATTGCAATCGGCGCAGATCGCTTTATGCAAGATCCTTTCCCTGCGATCCCTGTCGCGCCTCGCTGCGCCATGATGGTGAGAGTGGCCGAAGGCTTGAGCGGGATTTGAATACTGCGTCGCCTGGAAAGGCCGAGGCGTGGCTCCGGCGATCGCCATATCGATCTTCTTCTCCAATACAATGAGCTGTTGGTGTATCTTGATAATCAGTTCCGTATTGTCCTGGTTTAAAACTTTTTTCATCTCTCTCCTCTTATTCCGTTTTCGATGGAATTTTCTTTTATTATATGTGCTTTTTCTGCTGGGTTTGATGTCTCCTGCGAACCTTGTCAAATACTTCTTTATTGATCGCCTGCAGCGCGATCGGCTTGCCGGCAGCTTTAAGTTTTTTGACTATCGCCTGCACCATTCGTCGCTTGACTTTCTTATTTTCTGTTACGCTCGTTTTTCTTTTACTGAATCCGCACTTATCAGGGTAAATCGACATTATAGATCTCCTATTTTGGTATTGCACCGTTTCATCTAACTGATGGCGGGTAGTCGTGGACGCCAGGCGAACCCTACAACCCATTGAAGCAATCCTACTTATAAAACTCTACCACAAACGTAGTATGGGAGCGCTGATATCCTTATGTGAGCCAATTGATACTTCCCGACCGTACAATAAAGGCATTTTATCAAAGAATCGGTAAGGATCCGTCACAATACTCCGGCTTTAAGCTTAAATTCTCGAAGTGCGTCTGCGGCTATCCACATTGCGCTTTTTGATGAAATCAATTGAATCTTTTTAGTCGTCTTAATTGCTTCTTTGTTTAAGCTGGGGCTTCGCTTCCCTATTTGTCTCAACGCCCAATTAACCGCTTTTTTGACAAAATTTCTTTCGTCAGTTGCCCCTTTAACAATCGCTGGAAAGAATTTCATAAACTTACTATCATCGGCTTTTTTATCGTGAACGGCTAAACAAGCCATCAAAACATAACCGGCTCGTTTTACAAGCTCTCTCTTATCTTTTGACCATTCGACAGCCTTCGCATAAGCAAAGGGAGTTTTATCGAAAAGGTTGCTGCAAACCTGATCACAAACGTCCCAGCTGTCAAAATCCTTAGCCCAGCTTTCCATCTGTTTTTCGGTTAGCATGGCCGGTTCATCGATAAAACCAGCCAGAATGCGGGCTTCGTGAATGACCGAATCCCATAGCTCAAGAGCCAATGAGTGATTTTTGTCTATCTCTTTGGCCATTTTACGCAAAACAGGAATATTAACCCCTAACGTATTATTCGGATTGATGCCGAATCTCGCCATGCCAGCTACGTTTCCAGGATTAGCTTGGGCTTTAAGTTTCTTAATGATACTTTGATAGCTCATTTAATAATTTTTTACTCCTGCTTTTCATTGCAGGGCTTCCATTTGTTTTAATTTTCGCCGCCCCGTTGTAGATTTGTAGAACTTTTCTTTCTGCCGAGCCTCGCTCAATGTTGCGAATGACTCAGTATGAGCTATTTTATAAGGACGATACGGACTCGAAGATTTGACTCGTCCGATATTATGCTCTGCTAAGCGTTTGTTAACATCATCCGTAACACCAGTATAAGTACGAGTTTTTGTTTCATTCAACAGAATGTAAACGTAATACATAATCTACCTTTGGTGGCGGATCTCTCCAGAAATTTTGCAATGCAAAATTTCTGGAGAGATCTCGCCAAAATTTGCTACATTTTATGTGACGCAAATTTTGGCGGAAAGGCAGGGATTCGAACCCTGGGACCCCTTTTAGGGATCACGCGCTCTCCAGGCGCGCCGATTCAGCCGCTCTCGCACCTTTCCGCTTTGCAATTGTTCTAGAGCCGGGCAAAGCGATCCTTAAGCCATGAAATGGCAAAGGACCTTTTTGCTGAAATTTAGAAATAATTTTTTAAAACCGCGCATAGCTTATCGTTTCTTTCGAAATTCTCTGTCTTCCAGGAATTGATTATTCTGTTTTTCCGTTTCGGCCATAGCGTAAAGAAATTTTCCCATCCTGTTACAGGGCCTTTCCTGTTCACCCAGGGTGAGTTTTTAACGTAACGGTAAACGCCGTCAGGGAAAACCGAATTCGCGACTGTCTTATATGTCCAATATGTCCAGTGGAAATGATGTTTTTCAAATATAAAAAGAACGTCTTTTATCCATTGAAGCTCGCCGTAGTATCCATCCCGGCAGTTAACGCCAAATTCTCCAACATAGAGGGGTGCTTCATTCTTATTCATTAATTTTTGATAAGGTTTTGCTAATGCATCGAGAGTATTTTTATTCCATGTTATTTTATGGAGCTTGCAGGGATAATGTAATCCCACATCCCAATTGAATGTAAATTCCGGAGGGATGTAAACATGAACGCTATACGCTGTGTTATCATCAATGGGTTTTCCAAGAAATTTTAACCGTACAGCCCAGCCGGTTCCCTCAAGGAATATTATATGTTTCTTATCTACACCCCTTATCTCATCCGTTACCTTTTGATATAAGCTCTTTACCTCTTTTTCCTGATGCAGTTTCACAACCGGCTCATTCAGCACATCGTATCCAGCGACGGCGCTTACGTCTTTGTAACGGTCTGCGAGGAAATGCCATAACCTCAAGTATCGATCCTGATTAAACGCGTCGCTAAAAAGTTGAGGTTCTCCAACGCAATCGGAATGCCAATCAGGGTTCTGCGCACCTGGCGCAGCGTGCATGTCAAGGATGCAATACAATCCGTATTTCTCACACCACATTATCGCTTTATCTAAGTAGCTCAGGCCTTCATCATTTAAACTGAACGGCCTGTCTTCGAACTCTATTAATCTGTAGTTAAAAGGAATCCGTATGCAATTAGCACCCCAGCCTTTTATAATTTTGATGTCTTGCTCTCGGATAAATGTGTCGCGGAATGAGCGGGTGAAATCGTTAAGGGCTTCCTTTCCCAACGCTTTTTCAAAAGATTCTTTAAATGCCTTCTCAGGGATGTTGCGGCCGGAGAGCATATAGCCTTCCATCATAAGCCATCCACCGAGGGCAAGACCTTTCAATAGAATAGGATGTCCAGCCTCATTAACTATATTGGTTTTATCAACTTTTAAAAATGGTAATTTT